>JALRGZ010000110.1 GCA_023253295.1 Flavobacterium sp. | reverse complement strand
AGTTGGAACGCGCTGCATCTTGCAATTCATTAATAATAGTATGATAACGAGGATCATCTGTTATGGGTTGGTCTTGCCATTTTGAAAATGGATGCGTTCCAGCACCACCCACAATCAATCCTTGTTTATCTGCTAATTCTACAATTTTAGTTCTTAAAAATTTTATTTCGCACTCGGCTTCTTTTACATTATTACAAATATTAGTTCCTACTTCCACCACCGATTGGTGCATTTCGGCTTTTACTTGTTCGTTTAATAATATTTTAGCTCCATCTACAATTTTAGACAAGTGGGAGCGTAGATCCCTGGTTTCCGGGTCAATAATTTGGTATTCCTCTTCAATACCAAGAGTAAAAACAGGTAGTTTTTTCATTTACAATAATTCCATAATATTTTAAACCAATTCAACCGCCTCTTTCATAAATGTCCCCCAGGTTAAATTTATTTTTCCTGGTTTTTGTTTTTTGGCGGCCGAAATAGCCATTTTTGCGGCTTCTTCTACAACCCATTCAAAGTTTTCTGCACCTACTGAATTAATATCAGCATCGGGTGCCGGATTGCCAAAATCAATAGCATAAGGAATTCCATCCCGAACGGCAAATTCAACAGTATTAAAATCATAACCTAAACCTTTACAAAGTCGAATGGTATACTCTTTAATCTTAGCCAATAATTTTTTATTAACAGGAGGACCGTCTATAACATATCGCAAATGATGCGGATTTCGGGGTTCATATTGCATAATTCTCACAGCTTTACAACTAAGGCAATATACTCTAAAATATTGTGTGAAAACAATTTCTTCCTGCAGCATCATTACTAACTGACCGGTTTCTTTGTGTTTTTTCCAGAATTCTTCTTTATTTTCTAGTCGGTACACATTTTTCCAACCTCCGCCAGCATAAGGTTTCATATAAGCCGGGAATTTTACATATTCGAAAATACCTTCCCAATCAAGAGGATATTTTAAGTTTCTAAAGGAATTTGAATTGGTATCAGCAGGATGTTCGGCTGAAGGAAGTATAACAGTATTTGGTAATGGTACTCCAAGTGTATCGGCAAGAGCATTATTAAAAAATTTATCATCGGCGCTCCACCAAAAAGGATTATTAATCACATTGGTTCCCGTTAAGGCGGCATTTTTTAAAAAAGCACGATAAAAAGGAACATCTTGTGA
This sequence comes from Flavobacterium sp., assembly GCA_023253295.1. GTDB lineage: Bacteria > Bacteroidota > Bacteroidia > Flavobacteriales > Flavobacteriaceae > Flavobacterium. The sequence goes on along the minus strand of JALRGZ010000110.1, from coordinate 3,988 downwards.
AATTCTATCAATAATTACGGCATATTCACCACCTTTATTTTGAATAACTTTATCAATAGTTACAGCTTCGGCTATAATATCTTTTTCCATTTTCGAATTTACTCTATCAATAAAAGCCTGTGGAAAGGTATCTTCCATTCCAAATAAAATTCCAATCTTTTTCATGTTTATTGTTTCTTTGATACTTTGTAAGTTTTATCGTTGGTTTAGCTAAATTTTATTTGGGATAAATAATGCGGAAACATTTCTTTCCATAGTGGCCAATCGTGCATTTTATCTTGCCTGATATCAAGCCAATGTTGCATGTTTTTATTGGCTAATATCTTGCTCATCTTCAAATTAGCATCAAAACAAATATCACAATTCGAAGTTCCTAAAGCAATATCCATATTCCATAATTCGTAATCATGTAGACCTTGTAAGTAAGCATCCGGACTATGATAAAAAACGGTATCGTTATGAAAGCCATCCAGATAACTTTTGATATTAAAAATCCCACTCATACTAAATAAGTGACTTACATAGCCAGGATGTCTAAAAGCAAAATTTGTTGCGTGATAACCTCCAAAACTGCAACCAGCCATAACTACTTTTCCGGTTGCTGTATTGTATCGTATTTTTTCAACCACTTCATGACAAATCATTTTATCGTAGCAATTATGGTTTTCGATGCGATGAAATGGATGAATATGTTTGTTGTAAAAACTGTCTTTATCAATACTGTCCGGACAATAAATTTGGATTAGTCCTTGTTCAATATACCATCTGGCCGATTCTATTAATCCCATGTCTTTGTTCTCATGAAAACTTCCCATAGATGTAGGAAACAAAACAACTGGATATCCTGCATGTCCAAAAACAAGCATCGCTGTATCTCTACTTAAATTAGGCGAATACCACTTAAAAAAGCTTTCCTTCATAACTTTGTTTTGAACAATTATAAGGAATTAAATAACACTATTTTAAGTAATAAAACTAAGTATTTTACTTTTAACAAAATGATAATACTACTCCCGAAGCTGTTGATATTAATTTGATTTTTCACCTCAAAAAAAGGTTTTTTAAATTAATTTCTTAACATTAATAAAGTACAAAGAAAAGTTTAGAAATAACCCTTACAAGCTAATCCACTAATCAGATAGTTTTGAAAACCGTTCATTAGCATTTAGAAAAATAATCCTAATAAACGGTTGTAGATTGTATGGCATTTACTCAGCAAGACTTTTCTCAAATAATTGTACTTGATTTTTTAATCTTTCGATAAGCATATTCATCATTCGTTTATTTAAACTCGATGAATTTTTAATGTATTGCGAATATTCATCAACGGTAAACAGAGCGATAATCATTCCTTTTAACGCATTTCTAAACTTGATATCTTTTTGAATAGCATTTTCAATAGTAGCTAGTTTTCTTTCGACGCTTAAAGAATAAAAATCACGTTTGTATTTGCTGATATAATTATGAAAAGAAGCAATAAATAAATCATTTTGTAGTTTTAAGATAGGTCTCAAAACTTCATTTTGAAAAATTTCATCTGCAGAGGATTGCGCACTAACACTCCCTATAGTTTCTCCTCTAAATTCACTTAAAAAACGATCTCTTGGGTTCATCTTTTTTTCTTAAAAATAGCGAAAAAATACTTCAGAAGTGAGTTCGTAAAACTTAAGTAATTAACAAAGTTATGAGTTTTTGAACAGTGAAGAAGTTCTACTAAAAAGCCACAAGAGAATGCTGTTTCAGATGTGGCTCTCGATTAGGTATTTAGCAATATTTTTTTTCTATATAGAAAGTACCGAAAGGAAGTAGAGAAGCGATTAAGATAATCCCAAAATCTTTGATACTCCATTTTTGAGATGTTTTGAGTAAAAAAGCCAAAACAATATAACCAATAAATAAAATACCATGACTCATTCCTATTGGATACAATAAGGTGTGGTACAATTCAAAATTATTGGGTTTTATGAAAAGCATGTTGGAAAACAAAACTAAATAGGATATACCTTCTAGCAGGGCTGTGATTTTGAAAATTTTAAGCATATTATAAAAATTGATGATATCAAAAATAAGTAATAACATTTGTTTTATTCCTATTTAGCTCAAAAGTAATTTACATTTGTAATGATAAAATTTTTTGTAATGAGTAAAAGAGATTTAAAGAAATATTTAAGCGAACTGGATAAAGAACAACTTCAAGAACAAATTTTGGAATTGTATGACAAATTCAGTGCAGTCAAAGAATACTATGATTTTGTGTTTAATCCCAAAGAGGACAAACGATTACAAGAAGCTAAGCTTAAAATCTCTAACGAATATTTTCCTGTTGCGTCTTCAGGAAAAAAGAAACGTGCTAAATTACGTCGTTCCGTAGCACAGAAACATATTAAGCACTTTATAACATTAGGTGTTGATCCCTACATTATTGTCGATTTGATGTTGTTTAGTATCGAAATTGCTCAAGCTTACTCAGCTGAAAATACCATTAATCAAGAAGCATTTTACAAAAGTATGTTCAATTCATTTGAGCAAATGGTACAATTTTCAATTGCAAATGGTGTTATTAGCGAATTTCAAGACCGAATAAATGCAGTGTTTCAAGAAACAATTGAGCAAAAATGGAAAAATAAGAACGATTTTTTACAAATTATAGAGCGAATCGATACATAAAAAGATGTAATTCAAATTATTTCAATTTTGGTTAATATTTTAAATTAAATATAACAATAGAACTGTTTTTTAGACGTATTTTTGCAAAAATTCAACAAAAACAAATGTTCGAAAGTACTTTAGAAATAGAAAAAGAAGAAAAAAAAGAACTTTATGCTTACCAGCAGGGAGATATCGATGCAATTTTTGAACGAATCGATAATGGCCCTGAAAAACACCATTTACTGTATCAATTACCTACAGGTGGTGGAAAAACAGTTATATTCTCTGAAATTGTTCGCCGTTACCTATCTAAACACAACAAAAAAGTAGTGGTTTTAACACATCGAATTGAATTGTGTAAACAAACTTCTAAGATGTTAAAAGGTTTTGGTGTAAAAAATAAAATTATCAATAGTAAGGTTAAAGATTTACCAGACCAACACGAATATTCTTGTTTTGTGGCAATGGTTGAAACCCTAAAAAACCGAATTAATGACGAAAAATTATTACTAGACAATATTGGTTTAGTTATTATTGATGAGGCTCATTATAATTCTTTCCGTAAATTATTAAATTCATTTGCAAATGCATTTATATTAGGAGTAACAGCAACTCCTTTAAGTTCCAATATTAAATTACCAATGAATCAAAATTACCATGAATTAATTGTGGGTGATACAATAGGTTCATTAATAGAAAAAGGATTCTTGGCAAAAGCTACGACTTACAGTTATGATGTAGGTTTAACTTCCCTAAAAGTAGGTATCAACGGTGATTATACTGTAAAATCTTCCGATGATTTATACACCAATAGTTTAATGCAAGAAAAATTATTGCATGCCTACACAGAACGATCTTTAGGAAAGAAAACCTTAATTTTTAATAATGGTATCAATACCTCTTTGTATGTATATGAAACATTTAGAGAGGCAGGATATGCCATTCGACACTTAGACAACACCAGTAGTAACGAAGAAAGAAAAGAAATTTTGCACTGGTTTAAGCATACTAAGGATGCTATTTTAACTTCGGTAGGAATCTTAACCACAGGTTTTGATGAACCAACAGTGGAAACTATCATCTTAAATCGTGCTACAAAATCGTTGACTTTGTATTTTCAGATGATTGGTCGTGGTTCCAGAAAATTACCAAATAAAGACGAATTTACTGTTATCGATTTGGGAAATAACGCAGCTCGTTTTGGATTGTGGAGTGACCCAGTAAACTGGCAGCACATTTTTAAATCACCTGAATTTTATTTGGAAAATTTACGTGATGATGCCGAAATCGAAATGTATTTTAAATATACAATGCCACCGGAATTAAGAGCTAAATTTAG
>JALRGZ010000044.1 GCA_023253295.1 Flavobacterium sp. | reverse complement strand
ACCCCGCCACCATGCGACACAAGCCATGCTCTTCGTCGTTTTGGAGGATGGCTCCCCGCATTGAGCCCACGTCGTCGTAGAACCGCACGCTGTAGTTACCGAAAGTCTCCGGAATGGTCTGCGTGCCATCCAAGACTCGACCGACGTAATCGATGTAGTCAGCTCCCCCCTCGATGCGCATTTGGGACGCTAGTCGAAAAAAGCTTCCTTGGGAGCGGGCATTGGCTGCCAGCTCATCGAGGAGTCGCTTGGGAACATCAGCGGGCTTCACACTCTGGGATGAATCAATCAGATAAAGCTGGTGACGGCTTTGGGCTTTGATCCAATCCATTTGTGTGATGTCCGAGCGATCTTCCCCAAACAGTGCTGCATTGATGGTGGTGAACTTGGCGTTTTGCGCAATTAGAAGAATTGGATTGGGCTTTTGGTACGATGGGAACTCAGGATAAGGCAAAGCATTTGGCTACTTTGTATTTGGAAGATATCTCCGATTTTATTGTTGAATGTGTCGATGCTAATTTTGGTTTTAGTCGGTATGCCGAGCGTTTGGGGCGAAGTGCGAATTCTTTTGACGAATTGTATAAAGCTTTACAACAAGAACCTACTTATATCGATACTATACTTCTTTCCATTTTGAAAGAACGAATTGAAAACATTCAACCCACATTATTTTTGATTTCGGTTCCTTTTCCAGGGAATTTGTATTCGGCTTTTCGTTCAGCGCAATGGGTAAAAAGACATTATCCTGAAATTAAAATTTCAATGGGAGGCGGTTTTCCTAATACCGAATTGCGCTCGCTTTCAGATGCCCGTGTTTTTGAGTTCTTCGATTTCATAACATTAGATGATGGTGAAGCTCCAATTGAACAATTAATAGAAACTCTTTGTCAGGCTGAGCCTGTCGAAGCCTTTTACAAACGTACTTTCTTATTAGAAAATGGGAAAGTCATATATAAAAATAATTCCAGAAAACCCGATTACAAACAATCTCAGGTAGGTACTCCTGATTATTCGGATTTGTTGTTGGATAAATATATTTCAGTCATTGAAATTGTAAATCCAATGCATCGTATGTGGAGCGATGGCAGATGGAATAAATTGACCATGGCGCATGGTTGTTATTGGGGTAAATGTACGTTTTGTGATATCTCCTTAGATTATATTAAGGTATACGAGCCTGTTGCTGCTAGTTTGTTATGTGATCGAATGGAGGAAATGATTGCGCAAACCGGGGAAAATGGTTTTCATTTTGTGGACGAAGCAGCGCCTCCTGCATTAATGAGAGCTCTTGCTTTGGAAATTCTTCGAAGAAAATTATCAGTGACTTGGTGGACCAACATTCGATTCGAAAAAAGTTTTACTGCCGATTTGTGTTTGTTACTCAAAGCTTCTGGTTGTATTGCCGTTTCCGGAGGTTTAGAAGTGGCTTCTGACCGTTTGTTAAAATTAATAGATAAAGGAGTAACAGTTGAACAAGTGGCTAAGGTTACCCGAAATTTTACCGAAGCAGGTATTATGGTACATGCTTATTTAATGTATGGTTATCCAACACAAACTGTCCAAGAAACAATAGATAGTCTCGAAATGGTACGTCAATTGTTTGAAGCCGGAATTTTACAATCGGGATTTTGGCATCAGTTTGCTATGACAGCTCATAGTCCTGTTGGTTTGTATCCCGAGCAATTTGGTGTTGTAAAAGACAGCGAAGAAATAGGAACTTTTGCCAATAATGATATTAATTATAAAGATTCAACCGGAATTAATCACGATAAGTTTAGCTATGGTTTGAAAAAATCACTCTTTAATTATATGCACGGAATATGTTTTGATTATGATTTACAAGATTGGTTTGATTTTAAAATACCTAAAACAAAAATCCATCCTGATTTTATTTTCGATGCTCTTCAGGACGACAATCATTTAAATATAAAAGCAACTGCAAAGGTTGTTTGGTTAGGAGGGAAGCCTTCAAAGGAATACTTTGTTAAAACTAAAAAAGGAAAATCCTGGGAAATGATAGTGTTGACTTTTCATGATAAGAAAGAAAGTTTTTCGATTCAGACTAATAAAGCAGAAGGAGAGTGGTTACTACGTTTGTTGGAAAAGATTAGTGTGTCAAATTCAAAGATTTATTCTTTTCAAGAGATTAAAACAGATTTTGAATTAGAATTAGAGGATTTTGAATTGTTTTGGTCTTCAAGGCCTGTTAACCAACTACGTGAATTTGGACTTTTAGTTTTGTAATTTATTTATTATGATGATAATTCTTTAAAAAGTAAAGTCCTTTTATAACTCGATCAATTAATTAATAAAGAGTCAACTTCTTTAGTTGACTCTTTTTTTATGGTTGAAATATTCAAGAGTGAGTTGATTTAATTAAAAAACTTCCTTTTGATGATTTTTTAATGTATTTGTATTTTTTTAAGAGTTTTGTTTTTTAATACACCCCTATTTTTTTAGGGGTAGTTTCGTTTTTTGAGTATAATTTAATCTATATAATGTGTTTTTTTATTCATTTTTTAGGGTTTTGTGTGTTTTTTAATGGGGGTAGTGTGTTTTTTTGCATGAAAATAATTTCTTTTTTAGGCTTTAAAAATAGTAAAAATGTATTTTTTTTTTGATGAATCTTGCTTTT
>JALRGZ010000267.1 GCA_023253295.1 Flavobacterium sp. | reverse complement strand
CCTACGAATAATGGAATAACTAAGTTAATCAACATATTCTTAGTACTGGAAGTCCAAATAGGCAAATCATTCTTTTTACTTTTTCTAACAGTAAACAAAATTCCGAAACCTAATGCAAAAACAAAAATCATAACTCCTACTTGGATCAATTGCAAAATCAAGTCATTTGAAAATGAATAGTTTTCAATACCATTACATTTCATCCCATTTTGTTCTAACAGTAAACAGATATACAAACCTCCTACTAGAGCTGAAAGTCCTGCAAATACGCCTGAGAGTCCACTTAAGGAAATAAATCGTGAAGAACGTTCCATCATAGAACGAATATGTGATAAATCTTCTTGGTGCTTTTGATTCATAATTAAAGTACTTTGAAATACAAAGTTATAGTTTATTTTTAATTGACAAACTTAATTTACCTTTATTTAATAAAAAACTCCCTGAAAAAATTACAGGGAGTTTACATTATTGATTGTTTATATTAAAGTTACATCTCCTTTTCTAAAATCCTTTTTATTTCTTCATTTGAATGAAAACCTAACTTAGGATTCACTACTTCACCATTTTTGTTCACTAATACATAATGTGGAATACCAGAAATGTTGAACTTTTGAATCAAATAATTCCATTCGTCTGCTGTAACTCTATAATGTTCTCCTTTGATATCTGGAATAGAATTTTCCCAAGTTTTTAACGGAGATGTTTCTCCTGTAATATATAAAAAGACCACATCTTTATCCTTCATATCTTCCTTTAATGGCGCAATTTCTTTAATTCCTTGTTTACAAGGACCACACCAGGTTGCCCAGAAATCAACATAAATGACTTTGCCTTTAAACTTAGCGATCATAGAATCAAAAAGCTCATCGCCTGCCGATTTCTTTAATTGATTTACTGTAAATCCTGTTTTAGTTTTATTAGCTTCCAGCTTATTTTTCAATTTATCATTTTCATAAACGATATAATTGGATAAAAAAGGATTATTGATCTTTCCCTGTATCCATTTTAACTGATTAACGCTAAATGGAATAAAATTTCTTTCTAAATCTCCTGATTGTTTTTGCAATGTAATTACATCAAACACATAAGATTCCTTTGTACCAAATACATCATTTAATTTATTGTTTAACTCCTGAAAATCAATTTCAGCGGACGCTTCAAAACCTTTTTCAGCTTCAATTTCTTGAAAATTTGCTTTATACTTTTCATTAAATTGCTTTAAACTTTCACCATATTTTTCAAAATATGCTTTTTGAATAGCTATTTCCTTTTTTGTCGCTTGAGCTGATTTGAAAGCAGACAGCAATTCTTTTTCTTCAGGAGTAAGAACAATTCCTTGATTTTTCAAATAAGTTGCTAAATCCTGAATTGTAACATTAATATTAGGCTTGTCTTTTTGCAATTTGGTATAAACTTCTTTGTGCTTCTTTATAAATTTTTGAATTCCACTTTGATTTGCATTATAAAAATCAATTGATTTCTTGAATGTTTTATCAATTTCTTTGCCTTGGGCTATCATTTGCAATTCCTCGGCAGTTAAAGTAATTCCAGATTTTTGAAGAAGTTCGATGTTTTCATAAAAAGAATTATAAGAATAACGTACTGAATTAGCATTCCTAAAAATATTAGCAAACCTCAATCTATTTATAAAAAAATAGTAATTGTTAGACAATACTCCTAATTCATTATTTAAAACAGATGGTGTTATAAAATCAAAATAGGATTTATCTAATTTAAAATCTACTGATTTTTGGACAGATGTTGATGTACCAAATAATTTACTTCCTTCTGCTGATTCTCTATTCATTTCATAACTCAATATTTGCTCATAGCATGTAAATTCAATATCCAGTTTTTTAATTTGAAGCGCTTTTTGACTGATAAATTGTTTTTTAGACATCGCCTCAACAATTTGAAGTTGGTTGTCTTTTATATTTAAACAAGCTTTTTTGTAACCTTCAGGACTGGTTTCTAAAATTAAGCCCATAAGTTCTCTATATGCTTCGTATTGTCTATAAGGATCGCCAAAACTTAAAAGATCCGAATTTATTCTGGCACAATCCCCCATAAAAAGAGAGGCATCTCTATCAATTAATTGAAACGTTTCTTTTCCTGGTTCTACAAAAACAGATAATCGATTTCCCAATAAGTCAACATAAATGGATTGAGGATGATTAATTGGAAACTTCACCGAAAAACTTCCATCAGCTGCAATTTCAACTAAATAAGAATCTTGGTTAGAAGCAAAAACATTCTGCACATGAATCATTCCTGTTTTCTTTCCAACCCTTGGAGAAAACCCCTTTATAACTCCGGAATACGTTGCTGAATCAGTTTTAAAAATTGCATCGGTAAATACCTCATCATTAGCTGGTTTATAATTTGGATTATCTACTTTATTTGTGCTATACATTTTTAAATTTTGTTTATCCTCACCTAAACTTAGATTTCCTTTTTTATCAATTTGGGCATAGATTGTTTTAAGCTTTCCTTTATTTTCAAGAACTATCGTATAGTTATTCTTTTTCTTCTCCACATTTTTATAATTCCAGACTGCTTTATCAAAGACTGCCTGATGAGCATAAAACCCATAATCCCATTGATTACTTCCATCTGTTTGCAACCAATTGCCTTGTAATTCTTTTGGCAAAATTGACACAGTTTCTTGCTTATTAATTACAATATCATATACAGTCCAATTACCGCCTTCGTTGGCCTCTCCAAAATCAACTTTATCGACAGAAGCATTTAATTTCGGAAAATGCAATTGATAACTTACTTCTCCACTTTCTGTCATGGTATAACTCTCCCCTAAAGGAATCCCTTCGGTTTTGGTAACAAAATATTTTTCGCCTCCGTTTACATCTTGGATATAAGATTCCTTAGGAATAAAAATTCCTGCTCCTGTTGGATATTTAATATAAAAATGAATGATCGTAGCCGAATCTGTCAATTCAATTTTAGTTAGTTTTCCCGGAAGATTGCTAAAACCGTAGTCGGGTTTCTCAATTATTTTTTGCGAGAAAATCGCAGTGCTTATAAGAAGCAAGACAAGAAGAGTTAAGCTTTTTTTCATAATTTTTTTGTTGGTAAAAGGTTGAATTTTGAAAGTTTTTTTTGTCAAATAATTCCAAACTTAATCATAAAATCAGAAAAAAAACCACAATTAAATGTTAAAAATACACTTTACATCTAGTTAATGAAAATGATAAGTACTTGTTTTATCTACTTCGAGATGAATACTATTACTGAAACAAAAACTACAATCAGAAGTGTTTTTTACAGTTCCTGTTAAACTAGCTATCCTCATATTTATTTTGGGAATTAAAAGAAAACAACATCAAAAAACAACAATAAATTAACCTTTTCTTCTACCCAATTTAATCTTAATCATAAAATAACCCTATAATTTTACTCGAACTAATTATATAATACCATTGAAATTTTCAGCCCCAAACGTTCGTGATTTTAGAGTGCAAATCTTAATATCATTTTCGATAATGATTTTTTTAATTCTAATTTGGTTTCTTACCTACTTGAGTATAGATCGAAAAATCGACAATCTTAATAATTTTAGTTATCAATCCTATCGAGTTTCGCAAGATTTTAGTGCCAACATAAAGCGTTTTCAAACCTTTCTTCTTTATGGTTACAAGGAAAAGGATTTCTACATTAATAATAGTCAGAAAGATTTAAGGCAGTACATTTCTAATTTGAAGGAACAAAGAACCGAGATTAACCAAATATTCAAACAATCAAAAGAACTCAGTATAAAAATAGACTACAGCATACAATCGGAACTTTTTGGCAAAATTGACAATCTTTTCAATAATGTACAGCAGTTTAAAAAACTAGCTTTAATAAGAGGTTTCAAAGATTATGGAATTGAAGGCAAAATGCGCGAAAAAGCACATTTTCTGGAAGAAAAAAAATTTTTAAAGCCATCTACTATATTACAATTTCGCCGTCACGAGAAAGATTATTTATTACGTTCTGAAAAAATTTACATTCAAAAAATACAACAGCTATACGACAAAACAATGGCTGGTGATCAAATTAGCCCAATCACCAAACAAACTTTAAAGGAATATAAATATTATTTCGACCAATTAGTTGCGCTTAGTAACCAACTAGGAAATTCGCAAAATCAGGGAATCAACGGAAAAATAAATAAATTAAACGAAGAAATTGAATTTCATCTCAATCAGATCATTTCTCAAAATGAATTCAGAATTAGCCAATTGAAAACAAATTTGTTTTACATGCAAATTGGTCAAAGCATTATAATGATTACCATCGCATTACTTTTATGCATTTATATATCAAAATATTTCACAAAAGACATCAAATCCTTATCTGTAGATATTTCTCAATTTATTTTTTCAAATTTCAAAAGCACTCACTCTAACTTAACCGATACATCATCAATTAAGGAAATCGATTTCTTATTGACCAGCTACAGGATATTAAAAGAAAAATTAGTCGAAAACGTAATCTCACTCGAAAAAAACACAGAAGCAGCTAATAATACCGCCAAATTTAAAACGCAGTTTTTAGCTAATATGAGCCACGAAATCCGTTCGCCTTTAAATGGTGTTATTGGAATGCTCAATATTTTAAAAACAAGCCCTTTAAATTCAGATCAAACAGAACATATAGAAATTGCCGAACACAGCGCCAATCATCTTTTAGGCATTGTCAATATGATTTTAGACCATTCCAAAATGGAAGCCGGAAAAATGAAACTGGAAACCTATCCTGTTCATCTTAAAAAAGAACTATCAAAATTAATTCGTTTATTCGAATATCGCATTAAGGACAAAAATATAGCCTTACAGTTTAATTTTGACAAAAAAATAAACAATCATATTCTCGCTGATAACTTAAGATTACAACAAGTTCTGATTAATCTTTTAGATAATGCCATCAAATTTACTACTGAAGGTGATGTAAAACTGGATGTACAATTCATCAAACAGGATAATGATATCCAATATTTAAATTTCCGTGTCATGGATTCCGGAATTGGAATTGATGTTAATAAAACGGAACAGTTACTTTTAGCTTTTGAACAAGCCGATTTAACAACCACCAGAAAATATGGCGGTACAGGACTTGGATTAACTATTTCAAACCAATTAATTCATTTAATGGGTGGTACCAAATTAAATATTATAGCCTTAGAAGAAGGCGGTTCCAGTTTTAGTTTTGATATTCCTTTTCAGTTAAATACTAATTCTGTCACTGTTGATGATTGCAACAAAACATTAGAAATAAAACATGACAAAAACATTAAAAAAGCACTAATAGTTGAAGATAACATAGTAAATCAAAAAGTTTTGAAAAAACTATTAGACAAGTTGAATATTGCCAATACTATTGCTAATAATGGTCTTGAAGCCGTAGAATTGTTCGAAAAAAATGATTACGATATTATTTTCATGGATCTACATATGCCCGAAATGGATGGATTTGAAGCTACCAGAAAAATCCATTCAATGGAAAAATACAAACTAAAAACCATACCGATAGTTGCTGTTACGGCTAGTGCATTTGAAGAGGACAAAACAAAGGCAATTGCAAGTGGAATGGACGATTTTATTAGCAAACCCATTGTAATGAAAAATCTGGAAGAAACTATCGCCAAACAAATGGAAATACAACTCCATTAGTAAACAAAAAACCCAAGATTATCATCTTGGGTTCTCTATTTGTTTTTAAAAGAAATTATTCTTTTCTACTTCTTATTTTTCTAGCCAATAAAGTGTTTTTCAACAACATGGCAATTGTCATTGGTCCTACTCCACCAGGAACAGGAGTAATAAATGATGATTTTTTGCTTACTCCATCAAAATCAACATCTCCTTTAATTACATATCCTTTTGAATTAGAAGCATCTTCAACACGGGTAATTCCCACATCGATAATAACTACACCGTCTTTAACCATATCGGCTTTTAAGAATTCAGGAACTCCTAAAGCTGTAATAATGATATCGGCATTTTTAGTAAACTCAGCTAAGTTTTTAGTACGACTATGTGTCAAAGTTACTGTAGAATCACCAGGATTACCTTTGCGACTCATTAAAATGCTCATTGGACGTCCTACAATGTGACTACGACCAATAACTACAGTATGTTTTCCTGAAGTTTCTACTTTGTAACGCTCTAACAACTCCATAATTCCGAAAGGAGTTGCCGGTAAAAATGTTTCCATTTCAAGAGCCATACGTCCAAAGTTAGTTGGATGGAAACCATCAACATCTTTTTGCGGATCAATAGCCAGAAGAATCTTTTCTTCGTCAATATGTTTTGGTAATGGCAATTGAACAATGTAACCATCTAAGTTATCATCTTCGTTCAACTCTTTTATTTTTGCTAATAATTCAGCTTCTGTAGTTTCTTCCGGTAAAGCTACTAATGTAGAATCGAAGCCTATTTGCTCGCAAGAACGAACTTTGCTTCCTACATAAGTTAAACTTGCTCCGTTATTACCAACAATAACTGCTGCTAAGTGAGGTACTTTTTCGCCGTTGGCTTTCATTTGTTGTACTTCAGCAGCAATTTCTTTTTTAATATCTTCCGAAGTTTTCTTTCCGTCTAGTATTTGCATAAGACTTGTTTATTGTTTTTAGTATATTGTTTTAGTGTTTATGGCGTTATTTCAAATGTAAAATTTGCAAACTGCTCACTGAAATCTGAACACTTTTTTTATCTCATTCCCGGCATTCCACCTGGCATCCCTTTCATTCCGCCCATCATTTTCATCAGGTTTTTTCCACCCGGACCTTGCATCATCTTCATCATTTTACTCATTTGATCAAATTGCTTCATCAACTGATTTACCTGCTCTACTTTTGTACCAGAACCTTTAGCAATTCTGTTTTTTCTTTTTACATCAATCAAGGCTGGTTTTTTTCTTTCTTCAGGAGTCATAGAATAAATAATGGCTTCGATATGTTTAAAAGCATCATCTTCAATTTGAACATCTTTCATGGCTTTAGAAGCTCCTGGTATCATTCCAACCAAATCCTTCATATTACCCATTTTCTTTACTTGCTGAATTTGAGCCAAGAAATCGTCAAAACCAAATTCGTTCTTAGCAATTTTCTTTTGTAATTTTCTAGCTTCTTCTTCATTAAATTGCTCCTGAGCTCTTTCTACTAAAGAGACAACGTCTCCCATTCCAAGGATACGCTCAGCCATACGGTCCGGATAGAAAACATCAATTGCTTCCATCTTTTCACCTGTACCTACAAATTTAATTGGTTTATTTACTACCGATTTGATAGACAAAGCAGCTCCACCACGAGTATCCCCATCTAATTTGGTTAAGATAACCCCATCGAAGTTTAAGATATCGTTGAAAGCCTTAGCTGTATTTACGGCATCTTGTCCAGTCATTGAATCCACTACAAACAAAGTTTCCTGTGGTTTAATCGCAGCGTGAACTCGTGCAATTTCGTCCATCATTTCCTGATCAACAGCCAAACGACCAGCCGTATCGACAATCACTACATTCAGACCGTTTGCTTTTGCAAAAGCAATCGCATTTTCGGCAATAACAACAGGATTTTTATTATCCGGCTCAGAGTAAACATCAACTCCTATCTGATTTCCTACTACATGCAACTGATTAATAGCCGCAGGACGATAAACATCACAAGCTACTAAAAGTGGCTTTTTATTTTTCTTTGTTTTAAGGTAATTAGCCAATTTTCCGGAAAAAGTAGTCTTTCCGGAACCTTGTAAACCTGACATCAAAATTACTGTTGGTGCTCCTTGCAGATTAATTCCGGCAACATCACCTCCCATTAATTCGGTTAACTCATCCTTTACTAACTTAACCAATAATTGTCCTGGTTGTAAAGTAGTTAATACGTCCTGACCAATCGCTTTATCTTTTACTCTAGCCGTAAAATCTTTAGCAATTTTAAAGTTCACATCGGCATCTAACAAAGCACGACGTACTTCTTTTAAAGTATCAGCTACGTTAACTTCGGTAATTTTACCGTGACCTTTTAGTATATGAAAGGCTTTGTCTAATTTATCACTTAAATTATCAAACATGATATTCTTATTTTTTTTGAAATGCAAAGATAAGACAAACCATTAAAGTTAAAAACTTTAAAGTTTAAACTTTTTACAGACTCCTCTTAATTTTATAGCAACTGCCTTAATAAAAAAAAGAGGTTAGAAAAACTAACCTCTTTTATAAAAATATATGTAATTATATTGTGTGATCACACATCTTATCATCAAATACTTCTTTATCCTTTAAAAAGTAGTAATAATTTATAACATTCAGAAGAATAATTTCAAACTTAAAACATTTCCAATTGATACGAAGAGAACTAAATTTCTAAAATTAGATTTTAAACCAGCCTTCAGAGATTTCACTTTCAACTAATTTATTGCTTTTATGAACAAACTCATTCTTAGAAGAATTATAAGTATAATCCTCTCCCCAAGTTTTGAAATTTGCCGCTACTTCTTTAATAGAATCACAAATAAATATAATCTCTTCGTTTGTCATAATTGGATGAATAGACATACGAACCCATCCTGGTCTTTCAATCAAACATCCTTCTAAAATTTTTAATTCAATAGACTTAGAAGTTGACTGATCTACATTTAACAAATAGTGACCATAAGTTCCTGCACATGAACATCCACCGCGGGTTTGAATTCCAAAACGGTCGTTTAATAATTTCACTACTAAATTGTAATGCGCATCTTCGATGTAAAAAGAAACAACACCTAATCTGTCTGTATGATTTGGAGCTAAAATTTTCAAATTATCAATTTTAGATAATTTATTAAAAATAATATCTGTTAATTCATGCTCTCTGTCTAAGATGTTTTTAACTCCCATTTTTTCTTTCAATTCAATTGAAAGAGCAATTTTGATTGCCTGTAAAAATCCCGGCGTTCCACCATCCTCACGAGTTTCGATATCATCAATATAATCATGATCTCCCCAAGGATTTGTATAACTAACCGTTCCTCCTCCCGGATTATCCGGCACTAAATTCTTGTATAATTTTTTATTAAAAATTAAAACACCTGAAGTTCCTGGTCCGCCTAAAAATTTATGTGGAGAAAAAGTAATAGCATCTAAATATTCCTCTTCGTTTGCAGGATGCATATCAATCTTTACATAAGGAGCTGAACAAGCAAAATCCACAAAACATAATCCATTATTCTGATGCATTATTCTGGCAATCTGGTGGTAATTAGTTCTTATACCTGTTACATTAGAACATCCTGTTACAGCAGCTATTTTAATAGGCACATGTTGGTATTCTGAAAGTAATTTTCCCAAAGCTTCTAAACTTGGTAAACCTTCTTCATTTGATGGAATCACAATGACCTTAGCAATGGTTTCCAACCAAGATGTTTGATTAGAATGATGCTCCATATGCGATACAAACACGATAGGTCTTTTTTCATCAGGAATCTGAGTATAATCTTTCAGATTTTCATTCAGTTTAATTCCTAAAATACGTTGAAATTTATTGATAGCTCCAGTCATACCGGAACCTTCTGTGATTAAAACATCATCTTTTGAAGCATTCACGTGCTTTTTGATAATTTCTCTAGCGTCATGATAAGCATGAGTCATTACACTACCTGTAATTGAGGTTTCAGTATGTGTATTAGCAACAAAAGGGCCAATTTCATTTAACAACTTCTCTTCAATAGGTCTATACAATCTACCGCTGGCAGTCCAATCGGCATAAACAATTTTTTTCTTCCCATATGGGGATTCAAAATATTGATTTACTCCAACAACATTATTTCTAAATTGTTCAAAATAGGTTTCCAGTTTTGTAGCCTTAGCTTTCGAACTAAAAGTATCCTTTAGAAAATTACTTATTACACTCATAAAAATTGAAAATTTGAAAAAGAACCACTTTGATTCTACAATCAAAGTGGTTCAAATAAAAAACAAAAACTAATGGAAAATTATTTTTTAAATTTTGATATTCCTTCTTGGAGCCAAGAATGATATACTTCTACATCTGGAGTATAGCCAACAGGATCAATTAATGTATTTTCTTCATGATCCATGATTACATAAAATGGTTGAGAATTTGCTTTGTACTTCAAGGTTTGTAACTCACTCCATTTTTGTCCAATGTATTTTAATTGTTTACCTGGTTGTAATTTTGATTCTGTGATTTGATTTGCCTCTAATGGACGTTTATCATCCACATATAATGAAATCAATACCACATCATTTTTAAGAATCTGCAACACCTCTGGTTTTGGCCAAACGTTTTGTTCCATCTTTCTACAGTTTACACAAGCCCATCCTGTAAAATCCAACATCACAGGTTTCCCTACTTTTTTAGCATAAGCCAAACCTTTGTCATAATCATCAAAGGCTAAAATATCGTGTGGAGCTAGTAAATGAGCTCCTTCTGGCAACTCAGTTAACTCAGCTGAAGCCGAACCGCCACCTGCTTTAGAATAACCTACTCCGTATGGAGATTCACTATATTCTTGTGGAGGAGGGAATGCACTAATTAAATTTAGAGGTGCTCCCCAAAGTCCTGGAATCATATAAATAGTGAAAGATAATACGATTAATCCTAATCCTAATCTTCCTACCGAGATATGTGATAATGGCGAATCATGAGGTAATTGTATTTTTCCAAAAAGATAAAAAGCCAATGCTCCGAAAACTGCAATCCAAATAGCAAGGAATACTTCTCTTTCTAATAAATGTGTTTGCAATACTAAATCAGCTTGTGAAAGGAATTTGAAAGCCAATGCTAATTCTAAAAACCCTAATACTACTTTTACGGTGTTTAACCAACCCCCTGATTTTGGAAGAGAATTCAACCATCCTGGAAAAGCAGCAAATAAAGCAAATGGTAAGGCTATAGCAAATGAGAAACCTAACATCCCAATAATAGGCGCAATACCTCCTTTAGAAGCAGCTTCTACCAATAAAGTTCCCACAATAGGTCCAGTACAAGAGAAAGAAACAATTGCTAAAGCCAAAGCCATAAAAAAGATACCAATCATACCTCCTCTATCAGCCTGAGAATCTACTTTGTTAGCCCATGAATTTGGCAACATAATTTCGAAAGCACCTAAGAATGATACAGCAAATACCACTAAAAGGATAAAGAAAATAATATTAAACCAAACATTAGTTGCTAAAGCATTTAATGCATCAGCTCCAAAAATACTCGTTACAGCAGTCCCTAATAAAACGTAGATAAAGATGATACAAATACCATAGATAATTGCATTTCTGATACCTATTGCTTTATTTTTACTTTGTTTAGTAAAGAAACTTACCGTCATTGGAATCATTGGGAACACACAAGGGGTTAACAATGCTGCAAATCCGGATAAAAACGCAATAAAAAAGATTCCTAAAATTCCTTTTCCAGCTGTTCCTTCTTTAGTTGGTGCAACAGCTCCTTCTTTTGCTACCTCAGTTGCAGTAGCTACTTCTTGTGAAGAAGTTGCTTTTGTTACATCATAAGTTACTTCCGCTTCAGTAGGTTCCGAAACTTTAGTTCCATCAGAAGTAACGAATTCGATATAACATGTAATCGATTTTACATCTCCCTGAACTTCGATTCTTTGTTTAAAAACAGCTTCTTTCTCAAATGATTTAATTTTCATTTTGAAAAAAGTATCTTCAATATCTTCAACTTTTGGCTCTGTAGTGTTCCCTACAATTGTAAAACCACCAACACTGTCATCATAAGTAAAACTTGTCGCTGTTGGGCCACCTTCAGGAAGTTCTTGAGAATACAAATGCCAACCTGAATCGATAGTTGCTTTTGATATTAAATCATATTCTGTTGCAGAAATTTTTTCTACAGAAGTAGACCATTTAACTGCTTGTGTATTTTGAGCAGAACCAATAGTCGTAAAAATTAAAAGAGCTAGTCCAAAAAGAAACTTCTTCATTATATAAATTTATTTTTATTTGATAGTGAACATTAAATCCTCTTCAGTAGGTGGTAAACATCTACTGTCATCACATACCATAAATTCTACTGTTGCTTTTACTTTAAAAGGTGTTTTCCCTTTTACTCTGATTCTTTGTTTGAAAGCAGCTTTGTTTTCAAAATACTTGATTTGCATTTCAAAAATTGGATCTTGTACTGTATGTCCTTTTTCTTCTACAGTATTTCCTTTTTTAAGATAATTTGGACTACCTGCAAAAACAAATTTGGTTGGTTTAGGTCCATCTTCAGGAATAGTTTGTGAATACAAGTGCCATCCTTTTTCAATAGTAGCTGTAGCAACTAGTTCGTATTCAGTTGCAGAAATTTTAGTTACTGAAGTACTCCATTTTACTGGTTTTAAAACTTGTGCCTGACCAGCAAAAGCAATCATTAAAGCAAAAAATAATATTAATCTTTTCATTTGTTTTTAATTTAATTAAGGTTATTCATTTTAGGTTTAAATACTATTTCATAAGATTTCTTTCCTGCAAGAATCTTTTTGGCAATATCCTGAATATCTTTTTCAGACATCTTATTTACAATATCTTCAAAACTTTTAGGATCATTCATATTTTCATTATATCTGAAATATCTTGAAAGCAACTGCATATCATAATCATTATTACTTTTGGCTTGCTCACGTTCCTTAATGAAATTGATTCTTGTCTTGTTTAAGTCATTTACATTAATTGTGCCATTTGCAATTTTTTGTAATTCATTTATAACAATTGATGCTAATTTATCAGCCATATTAGGGTTACAATCAAATCTAAAATAAACAAGAGCACTTGTTTTTGGTTCTCTTACGAAATTAGCTCCAGCACTAGGACTGTAAGCTCCACCTTCAGACTCTCTCACCGTTTCAGTAACTCTTAATTGTAAAATATCACCTAACACATTAGTGAAAATTACATTTTTTCTCGAGTACGGAATCTGATCATTCTTATACACAATATTTATAGACGCTTTTGGATCTTCCATTGGAATATAAATATCTTTATCAATTGTATTCGAAACCCACTCTACTTCATTATTCTTATATTTTTCTTTTAAATTATTAGAAGGGATACTTGCAATGTATTTTTCTAAAAGTTGTTTTAATTCAGTTTCCTGTACGTCACCAACAATAAAGAACTCAAAATCAGCAACGTTTGCAAATCTATCTTTATATATTGATTGAATTTTATCAAAAGAAACAGCATCGATATAAGCTTGATCAAAAGTACGTTTTTTAGAATTATTTTTTCCATACAAGGTAACTAACAAACTATCGTTCATTTTCTCATTGACATTCTTACTTTTTCTTTCAAGATTATTATTCAAATTATTAATCAAAACTTTAAAAGCGTTGGAATCAAAACGAGGTTTCACAAAATCAAGATAAACCATTTGTAACATTGTTTCCACATCTTTTGTATTGGAAGATCCTGAAATCGCTTCATTAATGCCTCCGATAGAAGTTTTAACATTAGCCGTTTTACCTGCCAACACTTTTCTTAAATCAACTGCATTAAAATTACCTAATCCAGACATTTGCTGTAAATTTGAGACCATTGATGCCGAAGGTAAATCCTCATCTTTTAACAATGAAGTTCCACCATAACTAACAGCATTTAGAGACACTATATTTTTTTGTTTGTTTACAAACTTATAGTGTACCTTCACACCATTACTCAAAACAAAAGTTGTAGATCCAACATTTTTATCTTGTACAACACTGGTAATTACACCTGGCTTAATATCTAAATCAGAAACTAAACTCTTTCCATCTAAAGCTTCTGTATAAGGCTTAAGTTCTGCATCATTCTCTACAGATTCTATAATTCTAACAGCATTATCATAAGTTAAGTTATCCTGACCTTCAACACCTACTACATTTAAATATCTATTGTCTTTACTGTAAAGTCCTTTGATTGTATTGTGTAAATCTTCAGCAGTTACGTCATTTAATACCTCTTTAGCTATTTCGTATTCTTTTACAACATCTGTAATTACTTCATTATTTAAAAAATTCTCCTGAATAGCATCCTCTATTCTTTTATGACTTACATCGTCTTTCTTCGCAATTTGGTTTTGATACGAAGAATGAATCATCGTTATCATTCTTTCAATTTCAGATGGTGTATATCCAAACTTTACTGCACGATTTACTTCGATAAGCGCTTCTTTAAAAGCTTCTGCCTGCTTATTAGGCTTAGGATTAACATTTAAACTAAAAACATTAGTTGTTCTGGTCAAATCACCATAACCTACACTAGCATTTATAAAAGAAGCCTCCGGATTTTGAGCTTTCTCTGAAATTCTAGCATACAGCATATTCATAGCCATTCCTTCTAAAAGTGAACGTTTAAAATCAGCTACTGTTTGAGTTTTTATAGGTTTTCCATGTCGAATTCCAAAACTAATCGATGCAGTTGAAACTTCAGAATCAGTACCTAAACTATATAACATTCCTTTATTTTCCGTAGAGTTTTTTGATAATCAAAAAAATATCAAAAATATAAATTGTTATTCAAATGAAGGAAATAAATGGGAAAAATCAAAAATCCAATTTGATGGTAATACTTTGAATATAAAATTTAGAGAGGCTTTTCTTCCGCGAAGAGGCCGAATAAATTGTTCATTAAATGATAACGGTAAATGGAGATGGTTTGGAACTCAGTTTATTGTTAAAAATAACTAGATAAGGCTCTCTAATTCAAGACTAGAAGGTAAAAGTTTTACATTATCAAAATCTTTTAAATTATTTTGTTCAATAATTTGTCTTAGAATTTTGACATATTGTTGGCCTGTCTCAGCATACTTATCCAAATATTGTGAAAGAATAATACTGTCCAGTTCTTTGCCTTCATCTCTCAATTGTGCTCTTGCTTGTCTAAAATCTTTATATGTTTTATGCGTATTTAAATTTCTTTGATAAGCTCTTACTGAAGCTTGCAATATATTAAATTTCATTACCTTGTGTCCTTCATCTTCATCAGCCTCCTTAGGCTTTAGGCCTTCCCCAGACCAGGTCCATTGTCCAAAAAGTGCATTTCCTTCTTGAGCAAACCTTGATGTTCCCCAGCCTGTTTCTTTTGCAGCTTGTGCGAGTGCTAAAGATACAGGAACCTCATCCATTCTTATCTTCAAAATGGATAAATCTTTTGATGGAATACCATATTGCTTAAATTTTTTATCAAGCCATTTTTTTTCAAGATCAGTGTTATTACTTTTATTAATTATGCTAAAAAGTCTTTTTCGATCTAATTTTATATTATTATTTTCTTGAAGGACCAAAGGCAAAACTATTTGCAAAAATAGTTCTTTTCTTTTTTTGGTATTCTCGATCATTTTTATTTCACGAGGAAAAGAATCTAGCGCTACAGGCTTAACCAATTTATTCTCTCTTACATCATCTAATTTATAGCCTGTATCTTCAAAAAGTTGTTGGATAGTTGAAGCGTCTAGTCTTACAGCGTCAGTTTCATTTTCATTTAAGTTATAAATATCTACCAGCAAATCTCTTTCATCAAATATTTCATTCTCATCCAAAGTATTGTTTGTCTTCTTATCTAATGTGTAAGCTAAAACTTGTTTAGAATTGTTTTTAAACTCTTTAGTAATCAAAATATTATCGTTAGCGAAATTAATCATTAACGGTAAAACATAAAATAAAGAGACAACAATTATACTTCCTAAGAAAGTTCTTGAGAGAGATCCTAAATTATTATTATCAATAGTCTCTATGATTTTATGTTTTCTTTTTTTTTGAATTTTTTTCATAACTAAACGGCTACAACTTCTTTAACTTCTGGCAAGTAATGACACAAAAGATTTTGTACTCCTTGCTTTAAAGTCATTGTAGAGCTTGGACACCCAGAACAACTTCCTTGTAATTGAACCTTGACTACTCCATCCTTAAACTCTTTGAATTTTATATCACCACCATCTTTTGCAACAGCGGGTCTAATTTTTTGGTCTAAAATTTGAACAATCTTTTTTTCAATTTCTCCAAGGTTTTCATCGATCTCGAAAGGACTCTTATCAACTACGAACTCTTTACCAGTCGAGTAAAAATCATTAATTAAAGAAATAACTATATGCTTTATTTCATCCCATGAAGTTTCATCATATTTATTTATTGAAATAAAATCCTTACTTAAAAAAATTCCTTCAACACCATTTACGGACATTAAGTTTCTTATTAATTCATTTTTGACATCATCTTTTTTTGTAATTTCAAATGATCCACCATTAGAAACTGCCTTGCCTGGCAAAAATTTTAATGAATTAGGATTTGGTGTGCTTTCAGTTTGAACGAACATAACTTCTATATAGTCAATAATTATAAAATTGAAACTTGTTTAAGAATTTTTATAAAAAACCTACAATTTCATGTATTTTTTTTAATTTATTTGATGCGTATTCATTAGCTTTTTTTTGTCCGTCTAATAAGATTTTATCCAAATACTCTCTATCAGCATTAAGTTTTTTAATTTCATTTGAAATGGGAATAATTTTTTCAACTAAAACTTGAGAAAGTTTTTCCTTAAATTCTGAAAAGTTTTTTCCATTAAATTCTTTGATCGATTGATCCAATGTTAAATTATTTAAACTTGAGTATATTCCTAAAAGATTTTTTGCCTCAGGTCTTGTCTCTAATTCTTTTGGGTCAGATGGCAAAGGCAATGGATCCGTTTTTGCCTTCTTAATTTTATTAATAATTAAATCCTCATTATCTGTTAAATTTATTCTGCTTAGGTCAGACAATTCAGATTTGCTCATTTTTTTTGTTCCATCTTTTAAACTCATTATTCTTGAAAATTCTTTTTGAATTAATGGTTCTGGTACTTTAAAAAAATCTTCTACCTCATAATCATTATTAAATTTTTGAGCTATGTCTCTACAAAGTTCTAGATGTTGCTTTTGATCTTCCCCCACAGGCACATGCGTTGCATCATAAAGGAGAATATCAGCAGCCATTAATACTGGATATGAATAAAGCCCAATACTTGCTTTTTCTTTATCCTTACCAGCTTTTTCTTTAAACTGTGTCATTCGGTTCAACCATCCCATCCGAGCAACACAACTTAATATCCATGCGGCCTCCGAATGTGCTGAAACAGTTGATTGATTAAAAATAACACTTTTTTCTGGATTGATTCCACATGCAACAAAAGTTGCTACTGTCTCTCTAATATTGTCTCTAAGTTCTTTTGGATCTTGTTTGACGGTAATGGCATGTAAATCCACTACACAAAATACACAATCATTTTTATCATCATTGTTTAATTCAACAAAATTTTTAATTGCTCCTAAATAATTTCCCAAATGTAAGTTCCCTGTTGGCTGAACTCCTGAAAATATTTTTTTATTCATTGTTAATACTTTAATTTAATATCCTCTAATTGGAAAGCTTTGATCAAATATGACACAAAAATATAAAAACATGCTGCTATTGTAACGGATAAAATTAAATAAAAAGATTTAAAATTTTGATCAAAAGCTAATTGATCCTGCAGCAAGATCAACAAATAATAAAATAAAAATCCCATCATAATTGAAGACAAAATTATCTTAATAAATCGGCTTATGAAAATATTATTAAAATAAAATAAATTTCTTTTTTTTAAAATAAAAAATAAAGCAATTGTATTAAACCATGAGGAAATGCTGGTTGCTATAGGTATTATAATAAAACCAACAGTTCTAAAAAAATAAACACTAATTAAAATATTTAATACAACAGATATAAAAGAAATATAAAACGGTGTTTTGGTATCTTGATTTGCAAAAAAGAAATTTGAAAAAACTTTAATAAATGCGAAAGCTGGTAGTCCTAAAGCAAAATAATAAAGTACTTTAGCAGAGTTAAATACTGATTCTTCAGTAAACTGTCCATATCCAAATAAAGCAGAAATAATCTGATCAGAGCCAATTAATAATGCAATGGTAGCTGGTAGGCTTAAAAACAAACTTAGCTCTAAAGCTTTGTTTTGGATTAAATCAATTTTTTTTTTATTTTTTTGCGCAATATGTTTAGAAAGTTGAGGAAGTATTACAACGCCTATTGCAATCCCTGCAATTGCTAAGTTTATTTGATAAATTCTATCAGCATAATAAAGGTATGAAACAGCGCTAGCTTGAAATGAAGCTATTATTGTTCCAACTAAAATATTTATTTGTGTTACACCTGAAGAAAAAATACTAGGAAGTAATTT
>JALRGZ010000304.1 GCA_023253295.1 Flavobacterium sp. | reverse complement strand
ATGTGTATTATTATCCACAGGCAGGAGCTAACTTCTTAGCGGGACTAACATTGAAGTTTTAATTTATTGTTTTGAGTCGTCCTAAAAAGGGCTGTAGATTTTCAATTTACAGCCCTTTATTAGTTATAGACCGTTAGGTAATTCCCATTTGCTTGTACCCGATATTGTTTTAAAGGGTATTGTAGATTGCTTTGTCCTGTATATAAATTGTATTGTTCATTGCCACAACTGCATTTTAAATAGATTCCGTCAAGAGTTAATCGGTTAGTACAAGTACTTGAGCTTTGGTTAGGGCAGGCAGCATCAAAGGCATTGTAAGTATTTCCATTTATGTTGATGATGAAAATCCCTTTAGTTCCGTTTAATTCAGCGCCATAATAGTAAATTGTAGTGCCTGGATAAGTGAGATTTTGATAAAATGCTAAATTTAATGTTGCTGAAAAATTAATATTAGGAATATAAGGATTGTTATTATTAAACCCATTTTCCGAACAGGAGAAAAATAATAAACTAAGAAGAAAAACACCGATGATTTTTTTCATGTTTTTAATTTATAAAACTATTAGTGAAACAAATTTAAATTATTTACTTTTGAAAAGTTATATGCTTAACATATAATTATTGACTATTAAAAAATATACTATATTTGTAGCAAGAAATCCCGTTGCGATGGGATTTTTTGTATTTATATAAACGATGAAATTATGAGTAACGTATCTTATTATACTGCCGAGGGATTAAAAAAGTTAAAGGAAGAGTTGGATTATTTAAAAGCGGTTATGCGTCCAAAAGCATCTCAAGATATTGCTGAGGCTCGTGATAAAGGAGATTTATCTGAGAATGCAGAATATGATGCTGCCAAAGAAGCTCAGGGTTTATTAGAAATGAAAATTTCTAAATTAGAGGAATTATATGCTAATGCAAGATTAATTGACGAATCACAATTGGACCTTTCAAAAGTTTTGGTTTTATCAAGTGTTAAAATTAAAAATCAGGCTAACGGAATGGAAATGAAATATACTCTGGTTGCTGAAAGTGAAGCTGACTTGAAAACTGGAAAAATTTCGGTAACTTCTCCAATTGGAAAAGGATTGCTGGGTAAATCAGTAGGTGAAGTAGCTGAAATTACTGTTCCTAATGGAAAATTAAAATTCGAAATTCTGGAAATTACAAGAGAATAGTTTAATTGTTAAACGCATTCAACATGAGTACAATATTCACCAAAATTGTAAACGGAGAAATTCCATGTTATAAGATAGCTGAAGACGAAAATTACTTTGCTTTTTTGGATATTAATCCAAATGCTAAGGGACATACTTTATGTATCCCTAAATTTGAAGTCGATAAGATTTTTGATATGGATGAGGCTCATTTTTTAGGTTTGATGCATTTCTCCAGAAAAGTAGCCAAGGCTATCGAAAAAACGGTTCCTTGTAATCGAATTGCCATTTCGGTAATTGGATTAGAAGTGCCACATGCGCATGTGCATTTGATTCCGTTAACTACAATGGATGATATTCGTTTTCACAAAAAAGTAGCATTAAGTAAAGAAGAATTTGAAAAATTGGCTGAAGATATTCGAGCTAATTTATAATCAAAATAATCCCAAAGAAAGACACGAATTTATTCGTGTTTTTTTTTTAAACAAATCGGAATGATATGAGAAAAATTGTATGGTATCTCTTTTTGTTTGTTTCAGTTTTGAGTGTCGCTCAAACACAGTTGCCTTATGCTGTTGTTGATACCAAAATAGCTAAAATTCCGGTTGATTTAACAACTTCAACAACCGGAATTGCAAAATACATAGAGGATAATTTTAAAACTGATGCCGAAAAAATCCGTGCGGTATTCTATTGGACAGCTTCCAATATCGGTTATGATGTACCTAATATGAATACTCCTAATCAATTTCAGACTTCTCAGGAAAAAATAGAAAATACTCTAAAAACCAGAAAAGGTGTTTGTATTCATTATGCAGAAGTTTTTAATGAAATAGCCTTAAAAGTTGGGATTCAATCTGAAATTATTCATGGTTATACTAAACAACATGGGAAAATTGACCAATTATCTCATGCTTGGTGTGCTGCCAAAATTGATAATAAATGGTTTGTTTTTGATCCTACCTGGGGTGCTGGAGCTATGAGCAATGGGAAATTTATAAAAAAATTAAACAATTCCTATTTTAAAGTAGAGCCTTCTAAAATAATTGCATCGCACATGCCATTTGATTACATGTGGCAATTTTTGAATTATCCGCTTACCAATGAAGATTTTTATGCAGGAAGAATCCAGGAGGATAAAACCAAAAAATATTTTGATTTTGAAAAAGAAATTGCACTGTATTATAAAAAAACAAAAACCGATCAGTTGTTTGAATCGGCTGAACGTATTGAAAAAAATGGTTTGAAAAATAGTTTGATTTTAGATTATTATAATGTAAAAAAAAAGCAATGGAAAGTAGTTATGCAAAATGCAAATGTAGAAAAAATGAATACCATTGTTGCTGAAGTTAATGAAGCTGTTCTCCAGTTGAATGATTTTATAATGTATCGAAACAAAAAATTCAAGCCTACATTTTCCGATGAAAAGATCAATAAAATGATTCAAACTCCGAGAGAGAAATTACAGAAATGTCAAAACGACGTTTTTAAATTAGTAATGGTGGGTACTGAAAATGAAGACAATTTAAAGTCTTTAAGGAAAACTATTGCTGAAGCTTTGATTCAGGCAGATGAACATGCTTCTTTTGTAAAGGATTATTTGAATGCTTCTAAATTAAAACGAAAAACAATGTTTTCTAAAGTGTCCTGGTTTGGGATACCTTTAAATTAACAAATCTTTTTCAAACTAATTTGCATTGTAGTTCCTTTCCCAATTTCTGAATGCAATACTTTAATGCTGCCTTTGTGGTATTCTTTTACAATGCGTTTGGTTAATGATAGACCAAGCCCCCAACCTCTTTTTTTTGTTGTAAAACCAGGTTCAAAAATGGTATAGAATTGATTTTTTGGGATGCCACTTCCTGTATCAGTTACCTTAATTTTTACATTTTCTGAATCTTCCTGAATGCTAACCTCAATTTTGCCTTTTCCTTTCATGGCATCAATGGCATTTTTGATGAGGTTTTCAATAGTCCAACTATGTAAAGTAGGGTTGAGGAGGGTATAAATTGCTGTTTTCGGGCTTTCGAATGAAAATTCAATTTGTTTCGAAAATCGGGATTGTAGATAGTTATAAGTTTGAAGTGTTATTTCTATAATGTCACTTTTTTCCAAAACAGGTTCAGAACCAATTTTAGAAAAACGATCGGTTATGGTTTGTAAACGATTGATGTCTTTTTCAATTTCTAAAGTGGTTGAGGGATCAATGTCTTCGGTTTTCAAAATTTCTACCCAGCCTATTAATGAAGAAAGCGGAGTGCCTATTTGGTGAGCAGTTTCTTTAGCCATTCCTGCCCAAAGTTTGTTTTGTGTACCAATTTTTGTACTTCTGTAAAAATAATAAATCAGTGCTGAAAAAAGGAAAATAATCAGCAGTAAGGCTATCGGATAGTATTTTAATTTATTCAATAAAGCAGAATTGCCATAGTACCATTTTTGGTATTTATTCGGGGCATATTCAATAATGATAGGTTCGTTTTCTCTTTTTAGCTGCGCTAAAAAATCCATAGCCTTAGTCTTATCTTTTACAATATGTTCGTCAATATTAATAGTATTGATGATGCTGTCTTTTTCGGTAAGTATAACAGGAATGGAAGTGTTGTTTTTAAAAATCTGAAGCGGTAGTTCTACATCGGTATTTTCATCGGCATTGATGAGTGTTTTTTGGGCTTTCGCCAAAAGATTCATTTTAAGACGCTCTTCATTTTTAAAAATCTGAAAAAAAGTATAGGTATTCCATAAGATTAAGGAAATGATAAGAAATGAAGCAAAAATAAGTATCCATCTTCCGGTACTTCTTTTATCAGAAAATTGCATAAATGATATTTTGAACTATAAATATAACGAATTATAAATACGATTGTTTTGCTCCTTTTTATTTTTTGTATCAATATGAAATTATTGTCTTTTTAATTCTATGTCCTTAACATCCTTGTCGGACAAGCATTTAAAAAAATATGTAGAAATTGTAAAACAAACTTCATTGTCAGACAGAAGAAGTTGTTATATTTGTAAATCAAATGTTTTTCTGCAAAAGTTTTCTATTCAATTGATTTTGAGTGAAAATAGTCCAAATGAGAAACTTGTTATTCTGGTTTAAGGAATACTTTTGAAAATAATATTATATAACAGTTAAAATAGCGAAGATGGAAGTTACAGGGAAAATTAAAGTTGTTAATCCAGAGCAACAAGTAAGCGCATCATTTAGAAAAAGAGAAGTAGTTGTAACTACAGAGGAGCAATATCCTCAACACATTATGATTGAATTTACACAAGACAAATGTGATTTGTTGAACAATTACTCGATTGGTGAAGCTGTAAAAGTATCTATCAACTTAAGAGGAAGAGAGTGGGTTAATCCACAGGGAGAAACGAGATATTTTAACAGTATCCAAGGATGGAGAATCGAAAAATTAGCTGCTGAAGCTCCTGCTGCTGCTCCAATGCCGGCTGCTCCTGCTTTTGCTCCAGCTACTAACTTAAACGAAGACGAACCAGACGATTTACCATTTTAAAATTTAAATTCTAAATTTTTAAAATTCCAAATTCCAATTAATAAATAGCTAATTGGAATTTGGAATTTCTTTTTTGAAGCTTTTATTGATTTTTGCATTGTCATTGAATTGGATATTGATTGAATCATGTTTTATCTTACCGAAGATTTGTTTTTCCCGCCCGTTCATTTAGCCCATTCTTCCGGAATTATTGGTTTGGGTGGTGATTTGTCTTCAGAGCGACTTCAGTTGGCTTATAATAGCGGTATCTTTCCCTGGTTTGAAGATGGCGAACCTATCACCTGGTGGTCTCCTGATCCCAGAATGGTACTGTTTTTAGATGAATTGGTAGTTTCTAAAAGCATGCGTACTATTCTCAACAGAAAAATTTTCAAAGTTACGTTCAATAAGGATTTTCGAGCTGTAATTACCAATTGTCAGGCGATAAAAAGGGAAGGGCAAGATGGAACTTGGATTACCGATGACATGATTGAAGCCTATTGTAAATTATATGAATTAGGAATAGCCAAATCGGTTGAGGTATGGCAGGATGATGAATTAGTTGGCGGACTTTATGGTGTTGATTTGGGTCATGTTTTTTGTGGTGAAAGTATGTTTTCTAAAGTTTCCAATGCTTCTAAAGTTGCCTTTATATACTTAGTTGAAAAATTAAAAAAGGAGCATTACAAGCTGCTCGATTGTCAGGTGTATAATTCTCATTTGGAAAGTTTGGGTTG
>JALRGZ010000230.1 GCA_023253295.1 Flavobacterium sp. | reverse complement strand
CCCGTTTTTATTATGTGCTGTATCACAAATGATTTTAGGATTTTCTCCTAATTGTTGCCATCTGCCTAAAAGATGGGTGTTTTTTACCACATTTAGTAATCCGGATTCGGTATTGTGTTGGTTGATTTTGAAATCTGTTTTTTCGTTTAATAGCCTGATGGTTTGTAAAACGGTTTTTTTGTTGTGAATCTGATAATCGCCAATTAAATCCGAAGGGAGATTTTCTGAGATTAAATCGGCAGCAAAATAAATTTCAGCATTATTTTCTTTGGCTTTGGCTAAAAAAACATTTTTTGTCTCGCTGGTGTATTCACCAATTACAACCGGTATATTCGGTTTGATGATGCCTGCTTTTTCTGCTGCTATCGATTCTAATGTATTGCCAAGAAATTGAGTGTGGTCTAAATCAATATTGGTTATCACTGAAACTAATGGAGTAATGATATTAGTAGCGTCTAATCTACCGCCCATACCGACTTCGATAACCGCGATATCCACTTTTTCTTTGGCAAAATAAGCAAATGCCAAGCCTACGCTCATTTCAAAAAAACTGATGTCATTGGCTTCAAAAAAAGCTTTGTTCGAATTGATAAATTCACAAACAAATGCTTCGCTAATTTCTTCTCCGTTGATTTTAATTCTTTCTCTGTAATCTTTTAGATGAGGAGAGGTATACAGTCCTACTTTGTAACCCGCTTCTTGAAGAATTGAAGCCAGCATATGTGATGTAGAACCTTTTCCATTGGTGCCGGCAACATGTACGAATTTTAAATTTTGATGCGGATTATCAAGGTGTTTTATTAACGCTAAAGTATTGGTTAAATCTTTTTTATAAGCCGAAGCGCCTTGTTGTTGATACATTGGAAGTTGATTGAACATCCAGGCAGTTGTTTCTTGATAATTCATTTTAATTGTAAAATTGTTCCAATATTATTCTCCTAATTTGAAATTCACAGTGATGAAGCCAATTTGCGTTTCAGGAGCATTAGGGTCTGGTTGCCATTTGTATTTTCTGGCTGTAGCCAAAGCAGGTTCTATTAAACAAGGATCAGTATTGGTTGTTCCTTTTGTGTATTTGGCTGCAATTACATTTCCGTTGCGATTAACAGTAATCTGAACGACTACAGTTCCTGATTCATTGCATTTTTGTACTTCTTTTCCACGCGAACTGATTTTACGTCCATTTAATCCCCAGCCGCTTCCGTTTCCGCTTCCACCGCCAGAACCGTAATAGGTATTGGCATAAGGATTACCATTTAAGCTTCCTTTGTCGCCTGGTTTGTCATCCGGTCCTTCGCCGCCATTAGCAGTTCCGTTTGATTTTGGTCCGTTTATCAAACTGGATAAAGCATCTGTGGTGCTTTTAGATGGTTTCGGATTTTCTTTGGGTTTTTCTTTAACTTCTTCTTTAGCTACTTCTTTGGTTGGCTGAATTTTTTTAGCTTGTTTCATGACAACAGCTTCTTCAATGTCTTGTGATAAAACATCGTCATTGCTGGCAGTAGCTTGTTTTGCCGTTGTAGGCTTCGGAGCTGATTGTACAGGTTCGGTAGGCTGAATGTTTCCGCTACCAAATTCAGTTGTTCCAAAATTAATGGCAATACCGTTTTCCGGAGGAGGATCTAAAGAAGTAAGTCCCAGATATAAGAACAAGAAAAACAGTATCACAAAAATAGCAGTTGTGATAGTAAATGATTTTCTCTCTTCTTTTGTTTCTAAATATTTCATGTAGAATAAGTCAGTTTTTTTAAGGCAGTAAGATTTATTTTGGTCTTACGGCTAAAACAACTTTTATTTGGTTTCTGTTAGCAATGTCTAAAACACCAACTGCTTTTTCAATAGGCACGCCTTCTTCGGCTCTTAATATAATAGCTTTGTTTTTATCGGTAGCCATCATTGCTAATAATTTAGATTCTAATTCGGCTTCCGGAACAGCTTCTTTATCAATGAAATATTCTAATTTTTTATTGATGCTTACCGCAATGTTTTTGTTGCTATCCGTTTTTCCTTTTGCTTTAGGCAATACCAAATCCAATGCATTTGTAGTTACCATAGTGGATGTTAGCATGAAAAATATCAATAACAGAAAGACAATATCCGTCATGGATGACATGTTAAATTCGGCGCTAACTTTATTTCTTCCTCTTATATTCATAATTATGCTGGATCATTTAATAAGTCT
This sequence comes from Flavobacterium sp., assembly GCA_023253295.1. Taxonomy (GTDB): domain Bacteria; phylum Bacteroidota; class Bacteroidia; order Flavobacteriales; family Flavobacteriaceae; genus Flavobacterium. The sequence goes on along the minus strand of JALRGZ010000230.1, from coordinate 6,547 downwards.
AAAAAGTCAACTGCATTAGCTTCCATTTGGTGAACAATTTTATCCGTTTTAACAACTAAGTGGTTGTAACCCACATAAGCGATAATACCAATAACCAAACCAACCACAGTAGTAGTCATGGCTGTGTAAATTCCTTCTGAAAGCGCACCTACTTCAATCTGACCTCCGGCGGTTGCCATTTTATGGAATGCCTGAATCATTCCTACAACCGTTCCAAGGAAACCAGTCATAGGTCCGGCACCGGAAATCGTAGCAAGCATACTAACATTTTTTTCTAATTTGTTTATTTCTAATTTCCCTGCATTCTCGATAGCAGTATTGATGTCGTTCAAAGGTTTGCCTATTCTGGAAATTCCTTTTTCAATTAATCGGGCAACCGGAGATTGTGAGTGAGCACAAGCCATTTTAGCATTATCAATACGTCCATTTTTAATATTGTCTTTTACAAGGCTCATAAAATTAGTATCAACTTTTGAGGCTGCGTTGATAGCCATCAAACGTTCGAAATAAAGATATAAGGCGACAAAAAGCATGATGAATAAAGCCGCCATGATAACCTGACCTGCTAATCCTCCACTAGTTAGGAGTTCAATGATAGATAATTTTTTTTCAACCGGAACGGCTTCGGCTAAGTTTTCGCCAGCAACAGATAGGGTATCTGCTTGTAACAATATACTCATATAATTTTTCTTTGTTTATTGAAACGCTAAGATATTATAAAAATTGCGATTCTATTGGATAATTTTCGAAACAAATATCAGACCAGTTTTCTTTACTTAAGATAAATTAAACCTGAACTATGGTCTTTTTTTGCTCCGGTAACAGAACTTAGGACATTGATTTCGTTTCTTAATTTTAAAACACCAAGTAAGGCAAAAATTAAAGCTTCTTTGAATTCCAGAATTTTCTTTTCAGGAATAATTAATTTCATTTCTGGTAAATAATATTGGATTCTGGAAATCAGAAAATCATTGTAAGCCCCGCCACCGGTAATTAATAGTTGTCCTTTTTTTGTTGGTAAAGCCAAAGCGGTTTGGAATGCAATATGTTCGGTAAATGTTCTGAGTTTATCTTCTATTGATATGTTGTAATTTTCGATTAGAGGTAAAACAATTTCTTTTACAAATTCAAAACCCAATGATTTTGGATGTTTGAGTTTGTAAAAATCTAAATCGTTGAGTTTTTCGAATAAGGCTTCATTGGCTGTTCCGCTACTGGAAATGGTTCCCTTATCATCATAATTCAAGTCTAACTGATTCGCATAAAAATTCAAAACAGTGTTTACTGGCGAAATATCAAAGGCAATTCTTTTGTCGTTTTCTTCAAAAGAAACATTAGAAAACCCGCCTAAATTCATGCAATAATCATATTCTGAAAATAGAATGCTGTCGCCAATAGGAACTAGAGGTGCGCCTTGTCCGCCTAATGCTACGTCCTGAACTCTGAAGTCGCAAACTATTGTCTGTTGCATTAAAGTGGCAATTTCAGGAAGATTACCAATCTGAAGTGTGAAGCCGTTTTGAGGTTGATGCAAAATAGTATGACCATGTGAACATACGGCATCCAGATTTTGAAGTTGGTGTTTTTCGATAAAATCAGAAATGATTTTCGAAAGTAATCGAGTATAATCATTATTTAATTTTTCCAGTTTTTCTTTTGAAAAATCAACTGCTAATTTCAATTGGTTTACCCAGTCATCACTGTAGGCTATTGTATCGCTTTCCAGAATTTTAAAATGCCATTGGTTATTTTTTATTTCAAATTGAATATGTGCTAAATCCACTCCGTCAAGAGAAGTTCCTGACATCACGCCAATTACATTGTAAAAATCTTTTTTCATTGAAGAATTTTAAAAGCGAATAAAATATTAAAAACTTAAATTGTTTTTTTTTGAATAAAAGTAAGTAAATTTAGAAAAACCAAAATCAATAAACGAAGATTAAGAATCGAAAAAAAAATGATTGAAAGGATTCTTAATTTTTATTGTAAACTTATAAAAGTGTTGTTATGGATTTCAATTTGACCGAAGAACAAAAAATGATTCAACAGGCAGCCAGGGATTTTGCCCAAACCGAATTGTTGCCGGGTGTAATAGAAAGAGACGAATTGTCGAAATTTCCAACTGAACAAGTCAAAAAAATGGCCGAATTGGGTTTTCTTGGGATGATGGTTGATCCAAAATACGGAGGATCAGGTATGGATAGCATTTCTTATGTTCTGGTAATGAGTGAAATTGCTAAAGTAGATGCTTCGGCGGCTGTGATTATGTCAGTCAATAATTCTTTGGTTTGTGCAGCTTTGGAGAAATATTGCAATGAAGAGCAAAAGCAAAAATATTTGATCCCATTAGCTAAAGGGGAAGTGATTGGTGCTTTTTGTCTTTCGGAACCTAATGCGGGTTCTGATGCTACTTCGCAAAAGACAACCGCTATTGACAAAGGCGATTATTATTTACTAAATGGAACCAAAAACTGGATTACTAATGGTTCTACAGCTTCCACTTATATTGTTATGGCGCAAAGTAATCCTGAGAAAGGGCATAAAGGAATTAATGCTTTTATCGTTGAAAAAGGCTGGGAAGGATTTGAAATTGGACCCAAAGAAAAGAAAATGGGAATTCGTGGTTCGGATACGCATTCCTTGTTATTTAATGATGTTAAAGTACCCAAAGAGAATAGAATTGGGGAAGATGGATTTGGGTTTAATTTTGCAATGGCCGTACTGAATGGAGGGAGAATTGGGATTGCTTCTCAGGCTTTGGGAATTGCAATGGGAGCTTATGAACTAGCTTTAAAGTATGCTCATGTCCGTCATTCTTTTGGGAAAGCAATTTTTCAGCATCAGGCGATTGCTTTTAAATTAGCTGATATGGCTACGCAAATTACAGCGGCAAAAATGTTGTGCTTTAAAGCAGCTTCAGAAAAAGATGCCGGAATGGATATTACGCAATCCGGAGCGATGGCTAAATTATTTGCTTCTCAAACCGCAATGGATGTTACAGTAGAAGCCGTTCAGATTCACGGTGGAAATGGTTATGTTTCCGAATATCACGTGGAACGTATGATGCGCGATGCTAAGATTACTCAAATTTATGAAGGTACTTCCGAAATTCAACGAATTGTCATCTCGCGGACATTAACGTCATAAAATATCAATTACTTTTATCCCAAAGTCTTTTTTTATGTATGAAGAATTGAAATATTGGTATTTACGTGATCATAAATTATTCAGAACGCTGAGTTTTTCCCAAATCAGGCAGTTGTGTATTATTACTGGTTTTAAGAAAGCTTCAAAGGGTGAAATTATTTATTTTTCTTCTTCTGAAGTGCCCCGCATTTTTTTACTTAAAAAAGGGAATATTAAAATTGTTGCTGTGGATGAAGAAGGTAATGAAACCATAAAGGATATTATTCAAAAAGGGGATTTGTTTGGAGAACTGACATTAGAAAATGATTCGGAATCAAATGAATATGCTAAAGTGCTGTCAGATGATGTTGTGATATGTAGCTTTTTAATGTCTGATTTCGAAAATTTATTACTTCAGTATCCTTCTTTGGCTCTTTCTTATACCAAATTTGTGGGATTGAAAATGAAACGAATCAAAAACAGTTATGCTAATTTGGTTTCCAAAGATGCTAAAACCAGATTGTTTCAGTTTTTAAAAGACTGGGCAGAAAAAGAAGGGAAAAGAGATGGTGATAAAGTCATTTTGGAAAATTATCTGACACAAAATGATATCGCTCAGATTATTTGTACTTCGAGGCAAACGGCAACTCATTTACTTAACGAAATGGAGTCTGAAGGACTTTTAATCTACAATAGAAGGGAAATTATTATAACTGATATTAATCAATTATAACTTTTTATGATTAACTGTAAGCTAGCTGACAAAAGGCCGTTTAAAACGATACTACATTTACATTAAAATAATAATATCATGAAAAAAATAGTTAGTTTGTTTTTACTGGTAGTTGGGTTTATGGGAAGTGCCCAAAATAATTTACCACAATCAGCAACAGATATTGCTCCTTTGCTGATAGGAGAGAAAATTCCAAATAGTACTTTAAAATCAGTGGATGGAGAGGCTGTTTCTCTGGAATCGGTGCTGAATAAAAAAAGAACGATTTTGGTTTTTTATCGCGGTGGCTGGTGTCCGTATTGTAATTTGCATTTGGCTGCTTTAGGAGAGGCTGAAAAAGCTTTGTTGGATTTAGGTTATCAAATTGTAGCTGTAAGCCCGGATGCTCCCAAAAACTTAAAAATTACTGAAGAAAAAGATAAAGTAAACTATCAGTTGTTTTCAGATAGTACAGGAGACTTGATCAAAGCAATGGGAATTGCCTTTGAAGCACCAAAGAAATATGAATCTGTTATAATGAAAGGTTCTGAAGGTATAAATGCCGTTTTTTTACCGGTTCCATCGGTTTTTATTGTAAATTCAAATGGAGAAATTGAATTTGAATATATTTCACCTGATTATAAACATCGTATTTCTAATTCATTATTAGTTGCTGTTGCTCAATCTTTAAAAGAATAGTTGTGAAAGCGGGTGTTTTTATTTGGTTGTTAAAGTTGATTGTTGCTGTAGTTTTATTGCAAACCTTGTATTTTAAGTTTTCTGCGGCAACAGAGAGTGTGTATATTTTTTCTAAATTAGGAATAGAACCTTATGGAAGAATTGGGATTGGTGTTTTAGAATTAATTACAGCCATCTTAATTTTAATACCCAGAACCAGTTTTTATGGGGCTCTTTTAGGATTTGGATTAATGGCCGGAGCAATTTTTTCTCATCTTTTTGTCTTAGGAATTGAAGTGCAGGACGATGGAGGAACACTCTTTGGCTTAGCATTATTGGTATTTGTAAGTTGTCTTGTTTTGATTTATAAAGACAGATATATTTTGTTTCGTTTGTTTCACTTAAAATAAGGTTATGCTTTTATCGTCTATAAATAAAAGTCTGGATGAATTAGTTCATTTGCTAAGACAATTGTCGCAAAAAGATTATGTAAGTCCCTGCACTGAATTGAGTAATGCCAGCATTGGAGAGCATTGCAGACATATCATCGAACTGTTTAATTGTCTGGAACATAATTATGAATCTGCTATTGTAAATTATGATAGTAGAGAAAGAAATTATACGATTCAAACGGATACGGAATATGCTGCTTTACAAATTCAGACCATTCAGAAAGGACTTGGAAAGGAAAACAAGATTTTGAGATTACAACAATACGTTGAAGGTGAAGAGATAGATATTCAGACTAATTATTACAGAGAGTTGCTTTATAATTTAGAGCATTGTATCCATCATCAGGCGTTAATAAAAGTCGCTCTTTTAAGATTTGACTATGTAAATGTTGATGAGAGTTTTGGTGTTGCACCATCTACAATTGAATATAGAAAAAGATGTGTACTGTAAGTTTTGTAAACAGCTATGGCAAAATTTTTATTACGTCTAATCGTGATGAAAAAATTGTAAGACCCAGTGCTATTCCTCCCCGAAATTACACCATAAATGGGAAAAATGTAATCTTTCCTAAAGATCCTCAGGCTGGAGGAACCTGGTATATTGTGGATGAAAAAGGAACAGTGCTTGTTTTGTTAAACGGTGCCACCGAAAAGCATCAGTCTTTGAATAAATATAGAAAGAGTAGGGGCTTAATTGTGTTAGAATTAATAAGCAGCAGTTCTCCGAAAGATTTTTGGGAGAAAATAGATTTAGGAAATATTGAACCATTTACTTTGGTTTTGTATCAAAAAAAACAACTTTTTCAATTGCGTTGGAATGGAACTCAAAAAGAAAAGGAAAAATTAGATACTAATCAAAAACATATTTGGTCTTCTTCAACATTGTATTCAGAACAGATAAGAAAAAAAAGAGCCGATATGTTTTTTACTTTTTTAGAAAGTAAAGCGTTGCTCTCAGAATCAGATATTTATCAGTTTCACCGTTATACAGATAATGAAGATACGGAGAATGGCTTGGTAATTAATCGAAAAGGCGAACTGAAAACCTTGAGTATTACCCAATCGATAATTGAAAAAAATAAAGTGTCTATTTTGCATTATGATTTAATGACGGATGAAGATTTTTTGACATCATTCATCATTGTTTAAGGAAGATTTTTGATAAAAAAATGAAATTACTGTTACATAAGATTTTTAACTGGGAATATTGGCCTTTCCAGATACTTTATATTCCAATTTATTTTCTCTGGGGTTATTATGCCCTGAGGGCAAAATCATTGTTTTTCTTCAATGCTTCAAATCCCGGGATTAAGAATGGAGGCTTTTTTATGGAATCCAAAAAAGTGATTTATGATTTAATACCTAAACAACATTATCCTAAAACAGAATTACTAAAGAAGGGAACGAGCTTTGAAGAGGTTCTAAATTTGATAGCAAATGTAGGAATACAGTATCCTTTTATTGCAAAACCGGATATTGGTTTGCGCGGTTTAGGGGTAAAAAAGATTAAAACAGATGAAGAATTACGGGATTATGTACAAAAAGCTGATTTTGATTATATCATTCAGGATTTGATTCC
>JALRGZ010000271.1 GCA_023253295.1 Flavobacterium sp. | reverse complement strand
CTCTCCTTTTTTTGAATTTTTCGAAGACGATTTTGTTCCATTTTTTGAAAAAAAACACACTTTTTTAATGGACATAAATTTTGAAGTATTAGAACTTATTTCAAAATGCATGCGTACCAAATTCAGTTTTGAAACTACATCTGAATATTTCCACGAAGTAGACCCTAGCACTACTTTAGACTATCGTTTTTTAGTAAATGGAAAGAAAGACACTTCTGTTTTCGAGTCTTACACACAAGTATTTGATGACAAGTTTGGCTTTATCAACAATTTAAGCATTTTGGATTTGCTTTTTAACGAAGGGAAATTCACTGTTGATTATTTAAAAAATCAACAACTCATTATCAAATAAGTGTTTTTAATCTATTGAAAGTTTCGCCATAATAGGGAAATGATCTGAGTTATCAAATTCCGGAAAACTCTCAAACTTTTTTACATGCATTTTTCTATCTGCAAAAATGTAATCAATTCTAGCGGGATAATATTTAAAGCGATACGTTTGTCCAAAACCTTTTCCTGCTTCTTCAAAAGCGTCTCTTAAACTGCCTTTCAAGATACGATACACATAAGAAAAAGCACTATTATTCATATCCCCACAAATAATAACAGGATATTGACAAGCTTTTATATTTTCTTTTAGAATCTCGGCTTGTTGTTGCTGTTGTTTAAAGGCCTTACTAACTCTCATAAACATCATCTGCGATTTTTCTTTATTAATCACATCTATATTTTCAGAAATCTCATTAACGTCTGGAGAAATTTTAATAGACTGCAAATGCATATTATACACCCTAATAATATCCTTTCCTCGCTTTATATCAGCATACACCGCATTATTATTCGAATTAGGAAAAACAACCTTACCCTGCTCTATAATTGGATATTTCGAAAAAATAGCCTGACCTGTTTTAATTTGCTTACCATCCATAAAAATGGTACGATGTGGATACACTTTCAAATCAATATGAGCAGAATTAGAATATTCCTGAATACACAAAATATCAGGATTTTTTTCATTTATGAATTCTAAAATAGTTTCCGGTATATCAGCCTTATCTTGCCATTTAAAAAGATTAAACAGTCTAACATTATAGCTCATAACCACAAAATCATTTTCGCTATCCGGATACTCTTTAGTTGAAAATTTATAGAATTTATTAATAAAAGTAATCCCTATTAAAAGAACCAATCCTGACATCATCATTCTTTTTTTGAACTGTATTGCCCAGTAGACAAAAAACAATGCGTTTAAAACGAAAAAAACAGGCATAAACAACGTTACCACTGACAACAATGGGAAGATCTTTGGAGCCAAGAACGGCAACACATAAGCGATAAAAGTAACCACTATAAGGATCATGTTTAAAACAAACATCCCTCTATTGAACCACGAAAGATTTTTCATTTTACTTTATTTAATGTCCAAAGTCTTCACAAACTTCAAACCATCATTTACCCGATTTGAATAAAAAATCCTTTTCCTCTTTTGTTAAACTATCATAACCTGACTGACTTATCTTATCTAAAATCTCATCAATCTGTTGCTGTGTTCTATCTTTTGTAACTATTCTAGATGTAGTTCGTTTTTCTACCGGTCTATTGTAATTTTTATGAACTTTCTTAAAGGGAGTTGATGGCTTTGTTCTAAATCCATTGGCAAAAAAATCAATAATTTTAGTCACAATCATACTCATATCGGTTCCATTTTGCAATGCTTTGATATAAATAAAACCAAAAAAAGCTCCAGCCAAATGCGAAATATGACCTCCCATATTCTCTAAACGAAGTTGCATGAAGTCTAGTATAAGCAAGACCGCTGTTATATGCCATAATTTAACATTACCAAACAACAACAATCTGACCTGCATTAAAGGTTGATAAGTGGTCACAGCTACCAAAACAGACATAATTGCCGCTGAAGCACCAACAATAGGTGCGCTAATGCCCATCAAAAAATAAGACCCCACAAATACAGCTCCGGCAAAAACGGCACTTAAGAGATACAATCCTAAAAATTGTTTTTGCGTAAAAAAGGTCAAAAACAATTGACTTGCAAAGTTTAAAACCATCATATTAAAAACCAAATGCCAAAATCCATCGTGAAAAAAAGCATAGGTTAAAAAAGTCCAAGGTGAAAACATAAAATCCTCCGGAGTAGTATACAAAGCTACCCAAGAAGGATAAGAAAACGAACCCGATTGAAATTGATAGAAAAAAATCAGTGAAATCAAGAAACAGCCAACATTCCAATAAATCAACCTATGAGCTATTCCTCCTAGCTTGTATTGTAATTTTAAGTCCTCTAAAATATTCATTCTTCTTACTTTTATTTAACAGATTCTTTTTCTTTCCAAATTTAATTCCAACGGTTGTTATTAAATTGATTTTTCTTCCAATATAACATCATCAAAAAGCCGGCAATAGCACCACCGATATGTGCGAAGTGAGCTATCCCTGTTCCACCACTACCGAACAATGAAGTTCCTTTGAATCCCAAAAATAAATCAATAAATAAAATACCTGGCACAAAATACTTCGCTTTTATAGGCACTGGAATAAACATCAAAGCTAATTCAGCATTAGGAAACATAAAAGCAAAAGCCGTCAACAAACCATAAATAGCCCCTGATGCACCAATAACTCTTGACTGAACAATTTGCCCCGCTTCTGCTAATAAATTAAATTGTTCCTGAGTGCATTTGGCATTATTTAAAATTGTCGCTACTTCTCCTGGTTTCATTTGGCCACTTGAATCAAATAAACTTGGATAATCAGCATTTAAAATCAAATGAAGATCTGCTTTTGACAAATTTAAATTTGAAACACTATCCAAAATAGATTGTAATTGCAGATAATTCACTCCAGTATGTAGTAAAGCCGCACCTAATCCACACGAAATATAAAAAAACAGGAATTTTTTCCCACCCCAAAAATGCTCTAATGCAGACCCAAAACTATATAATGCAAACATGTTAAATAAAATATGCGTGAAATTTGGCCATGGTGCATGCATAAACATATGTGAAATTAACTGCCAAAATGCAAACCTCTCACTTTCTGGATAGAAAAGAGATAAAAACTCATACGATACCGGCACCATTTGGGAACCAATAAAAAAGATAATATTAATTATTAAAAGTTGTTTTACAACCGGAGTTACATTCATCATATCGCAAATTTTTTATCTATATCTTCCACACGCATGGTAATGAAAGTAGGTTTCTGAAAAGGAGACACATTGGGATCCTTGCATGCAAAAAGTCCGTTTACTAAATTCTCCTGTTCTTTTATTGTTAAACTTGTTCCTGTTTTTACCGCCAAACTCTTTGCCATTGATTTAGCAATGGTATCATTTTGACTAAAACTATTTTCAGGAATTCCTTCTTGTAAATCACTTAATAATTGTTCTAAAACCATCGAAACTTCACTCTCCGTTACATTCACAGGAATTCCGGAAATCACTACATGATCATCATTATTTTCTTCAAAAACAAATCCTGTATTCACCAATGAAAGTTTCAATTCGGCAATTAATTCCATTTCGCTTGACGAAAAATACAAATTCAGTGGAAATAACAATTGCTGACTTGATGCCTGATGCACCGTCATATTAGTCAAAAATTGTTCGTACAACACCCGTTGATGTGCACGTTGCTGATCCACAATTACCATTCCAGACTTTATAGGCGAAACAATATATTTTTTATGAATTTGATATACATTTTGAACAACATGCTCAACTTCTTCATCATTAAATAAAGATCCCGTCACTTCTTCGCTTTCAAAGGAAATTTCAGTACTTTCTAGTGGAAATTCTTCTGGTTCTTGTTTTAATCCCACATACAAACTTTCCCAACTTGCAGTTGACGCCGGTTTTTTATAACTCGAATAAGAACTTGAGCCCGAACCTCCAGAGCTTGAGCCTGAACCAGCATAATGTTTATTGACCTTATCATCGGCAAAAGGATTAAAAGTACTATCCACCTGAATTGTTGGTGTTACGGCATCCATATCTTTATCCTTGTAATGGTAAGGAGTATCCAGATTAGCATCCCTTTCAAAATCCAAAACCGGTGCCACATTAAACTGCCCCAAACTATGTTTGATTGAAGCCCTTAAAATAGCATACAAAGCACTTTCGTCATCAAACTTGATTTCCGTTTTAGTAGGATGAATATTAATATCGATGGAATTTGCCGGAACTGTTAAATACAAGAAATAACTTGGTTGCGTACCCTCTTTTAAAATTCCTTCATAAGCTGCCATAACCGCATGATGTAAATAACCACTTTTAATAAAACGGTCATTGACAAAGAAAAACTGCTCTCCTCTATTTTTCTTAGCAAATTCAGGTTTGGAAACAAATCCCTGAATAGTTACAATTTCAGTCTCTTCATGTACAGGAACTAACTTTTCATTGGTTTTACCCGAAAAAACATTGACCACACGTTGCCTCAAAGTCGAATTAGGCAAATTATACATTTCGCTTCCATTGTGGTAAAACGTAAAATGAATGTTAGGGTGTGCCAAAGCCACGCGCTGAAACTCATCAATAATATGACGGTATTCCACTGTATCCGACTTCAGAAAATTACGTCGGGCTGGAATATTAAAAAACAAATTTTTAACTGCAAATGAAGTTCCTTGTGGCAACACTGCCGATTCTTGAGAAACAAATTTACTTCCTTCAATTACAATTTGTGTTCCCAGTTCCTCCTGAGCCTGCTTGGTTTTCATTTCCACATGCGCAATCGCAGCAATGGAAGCCAAAGCCTCTCCTCGAAAACCTTTGGTATGCAAGCTAAACAAATCTTCGGCATGACGAATTTTAGAAGTAGCATGACGTGCAAAACACAACCTAGCATCCGTCACATTCATCCCTACTCCATTATCAATTACCTGAACCAATGATTTTCCGGCATCTTTTATAATCAATTTGATATCTGTTGCCTTAGCATCAACTGCATTTTCCAGTAACTCTTTCACTACCGAAGCAGGTCTTTGAACCACTTCACCCGCAGCAATTTGATTAGCAACATGATCTGGAAGTAATTGGATTATACTCGACATTAAAAAATATAATTTAGTAGTTTAAAACAAAGGTGCACAAATTTAACAAATTTCCATGGGGTTTTACTCCTTTGACAATCATAAATAAAACAAAAAAACCTACACTATTTGCATTAAATAGTATAGGTTTCATTCTGAATTATTTAGTATTTTACTCTTTTAATTCTAATGGCGTTCCTTCATCTAATTGAATTGCTCCGGAAGTCAATAAATTTTGAGTTGCAAACCCATGAGTCAAAGAAGCCTGCTGACGGATATAAGCCATTTTAATAGCTGCAATAGCCGCTTCAGTTCCTTTATTTCCATGAATCCCTCCACTTCTGTCAATTGATTGTTGCATGGTATTATCAGTCAAAACACAAAAGATAACCGGAATATCTGTTTGGACATTCAAATCTTTTATTCCTTGTGTCACACCTTCGCACACAAAATCAAAATGCTTGGTTTGCCCTTGAATCACACAACCAATAGCAATAACTGCATCAACTTTTTGAGTTTGTAACATTTTTTTACTACCGTAAATCAACTCAAAACTTCCCGGAACATTCCATCGAATAATATTTTCAGCTGGAACTTCATTGTCTAATAAAGCATCTTCAGCACCTTTATACAAACCTTCTGTAATGTTTTCGTTCCACTCCGAAACTACAATTCCAAAACGAAAATCTTTCGCTTTAGGAAGCGCACTCTTGTCGTAAGCTGATAAATTCTTATTAATCGTTGCCATATTAAATATATTTTTTAAACTTTCAATTTATAAATAAAAATTGGTGATTACAAGTCCATTTTCCCTGCAATCACCAATTTTTAAATATCGATTTATATTATTGAGATAAACCTATCAACGCATCCACTGAAGCAGCTTCAGGAGCATTTTCATAGTTTTCTTTAATATCTGTAAAATACTTCAAAGCCTCTTCTTTATTTCCTAAAGTTAAAGCAGTCTTTCCGGCTTTTAACAAGAAACGTGGCGTAGTAAAATCATTTTTATTAGACTCAGCCGCTTTTACATAATACTCTAAAGCTTCTTTATCTTGTTTCTTTTCTGAATAAGCATCACCGATAGCTCCTTTAGCCATCGCATTCAAGATAACATCATCTGAACTGAATTTACTCAAATAATCAATAGCTTCAGCATATTTTCCTGTATTCAAATAAGCCAAACCAGCATAATAATTAGCTAAATTCCCTGCTGAAGTTCCTGCGTATTCATCAGCAATTTTAACAAATCCAAATTTACCTTCAGAACCATTCAAAGCTAATTTGTATAAAGAGTCACTTGCTACTCCATTCACAGCTTGTTGAAAGTTTTGTTGAGCAACAAACATTTCGCTTGCAGCTTCCTCTTCTTTAGGTTCAGAAACAAATTTTTGAAAAGCCAAATAACCTACTGTAAACAAAGCAATAGCTCCTACTACACCAATAATGATTTTTTGGTTTTTAGCAACCCAGTCTTCCGTTTTTGATGCAGTTTCATCTAATTTAGAAAAAACCTCAGCAGTGGTACTGTTTTTTTCATCAATTACTACTTCTTCTACTACCTCTTTTACTTCTTTTTCTTTTGGTGCTTTATATCCTCTTTTATTGTACGTAGCCATTTAAAAATAATTTAGTGAACCGCAAAAATAAAATTTTTATTCAAACCCACGCAAAAAATCCATTTTTTTATAGCTAAATGGAAAATATTTTCACTTTATTGAATTTCCACCCCATGCAACTCAGTTTTTTTGAAACAGAAAAGCTTCAAAAGCCTTTTATATCGATATTTTTCAATAATTTGCAACCTCTTTTAAAAGCCTAGGCAAAAACAGCAAATACCTCAATAGCAGCAGACCTTAAAATGTATTTAAAAAAAATTTCTTTATTCAATTATAAAAATTTCTCAGAAGCCAGCTTCGAATTTGATGGTAAAATAATTTGTTTTGTGGGTAAAAACGGTATTGGAAAAACCAATGTACTAGATGCTATTTACCATTTATCCTATGGAAAAAGCTATTTTAATCCGCTGGCAGTTCAAAACATCAAACACGGCGAAGAGTTTTTTGTAATTGATGCCGAATTCATCAAAAATGACAGAACCGAACAATTAGTTTGCAGCTTAAAAAAAGGACAAAAAAAAATATTAAAACGCAACGGTAAAGCCTACGATAAATTTTCAGATCATATTGGTTTTATTCCGTTGGTGATTATTTCACCAGCCGACAGGGATTTAATCATCGAAGGCAGTGAAACCCGCCGAAAGTTCATTGATAGTATTATTTCACAACTGGATTCTTTGTACCTCCAACAATTAATTCAATATCAAAAAGTAATGAGTCAGCGAAATGCTTTGTTGAAATACTTTGCCTTGAACCATGTTTTTGACAATGATACCTTATCGATATACAACGAACAGCTTAACGAATTTGGGCAATACATTTTTGAAAAAAGAAAAGAATTCGTAGCCGAATTTATTCCTATTTTCAGCAAGCATCATCATGCTATTACTGGTTCAGAAGAATCGGTACAATTAGTCTATGAAAGTCATTTGTTTGAAAAAGATTTATTGACACTTTTACAGGAAAACATTAACAAAGACCGCGCATTGCATTACACCAGTACCGGAATTCACAAGGACGATTTGTCCTTTGAAATCGACAATCATCCAATTAAAAAATTTGGTTCACAAGGTCAGCAAAAGTCTTTTTTGATTGCATTAAAATTGGCTCAATTTGAATTCCTGAAAAAACAAAGTGGCGTAAAACCAATTTTATTATTTGATGATATTTTTGATAAATTGGACGAAACCCGAGTATCCAAAATTGTAGAAATGGTCAATTCAGATACTTTTGGCCAACTATTTATATCCGATACTCATCCGGAACGCACCGAAACGATTGTGAAATCGACACATCAGTCGTATCAAATTTTTAATTTGTGATTTTTGGTTTAACCACAAAGTTTATAGCATTCACAAAGCATAAAAGAAGAAAAACAAAATCAAAAAGCTTAATTTAGTACCTTAATTTCAATTTTAGACAAAAACCATGAAATTCAAATCCTTAGTTGCAATCCCATTTTTAGCATTACTTTTTTCATGCAATGCTCAAACTTCAAAAACTATCGAAAGCGTTACTCCTGAAGTATTCGCTGAAAAGATAAAAACAACAGCTGACGCACAAATTCTGGATGTTCGAACTCCGGAAGAATTCACATCTGAACATTTGGATAACGCTACAAACATCAATTGGCTGGCAGATGACTTTGAAAAAAACACCCAAAAATTAGACAAATCAGAAGCTGTTTTTGTGTATTGCAAAAGTGGTGCAAGAAGCGCTAAAGCAGCTGTAAAATTAGAAGCATTAGGTTTTAAAAAAATATACCAATTAGAAGGCGGAATATTAAAATGGAATTCGGCAGGATTATCAAAAGCTGATAATAAAATCATCGGCATGAGCAGTCAACAATATACCGAATTACTAAATTACGACAAAGCAGTACTAATTAATTTTTATGCAGAATGGTGTGAGCCTTGCAAAAGAATGACACCTTATCTCTTGAAAATGCAAAAAGACATAGAAAACAAAGTAGTCATCATCCGTTTAAATGCCGACGAGAACAAAACACTGGTTAAAGAAATGAAAATTGACGAATTACCAACGCTCCTACTTTACAAAAACAAACAAATAACATGGAGTCGCAAAGGCTTCATAAGTGAAGACGATTTAAAAAAACAATTGAAATAAGCCTTATTATGCTTTCAAAAGACAGTATTCAATTCCTTGACGATTTAAGAAACAATAACAACCGAGAGTGGTTTCAGGATAATAAAAAAAGATACGAGCTTTTCAAAAAAGACTATCATCAATTAGTTGAAGCATTTTTAGACACCATGAAACCAATGGATGCTTCTTTAGAAATGCTTGAAGTTAAAAATTGTACCTTTAGAATCAATCGTGACATTCGCTTTTCCAAAGATAAATCTCCCTACAAAGCGCATTTGGGTGTTTGGTTATCTTCGGGCACTAAAAACCTCAATCGTTCTGGTTATTACATTCATATTGAAAGAGGTAGCAGTTTTATTGCCGGTGGTTTCTACGCTCCTGAAGCTGATGATTTAAAAAAGATTCGCAAGGAAATTGCCTTTTTCCATGATGATTTGGAAGCTATTTTAGCAGAACCTAATTTCAAAAGGGAATTTGGTGATTTTTCACGCAACGAAAAATACGTACTCAAAACCCCACCAAGAGGTTACGAAAAAGACCATCCTGCGATAGAATTTTTAAAATTAAAAAGTTTTGAAACCCTTCAAAAATTTGACATCAACGAAGTAACCCAAAAAGATTTTGTCACTAAAATGAGTCAGAAATTAATACTATTAAAACCTTTGAACGAATTTATGAATCGCGCTGTAGAAGCAGAAGAATAGTAAAAAAACTGTTTTAACCTCAAAGAGCACGAAGATATTCTACTTTTTTCAGCGCTAAGGCCACAAAGCTTTGCGATCCTTAAAAAATATAAATACTTAAAAGCATGGTGTCCTTTGCGGTAAATAAAAAAAATTGATAGATTTTAAATCAGCTCCCCTAGATGACAAAAAGAAAAATACTTTTCCTCGGAGAAAGCTACCGTGCCGACGCTATCACTTGGATGAACGGTCTTAGAGAATTTGGAAATTTTGAAATTAGCATTTGGGAACTACAAACGCCAAATGACAGTTTTTCGAATAGAATATTACGCTCCCTGGAGTTTCTTTTTGCGCCTTTTTCAATTCGAAAAAAAATCCACAAGGAAAAGCCTGATATGGTTATTGCCGAACGAAGCACCAGCTATGGATTTCTGGCTGCAATCTCGGGAATTCAACCTACAGCCATTGCCCAACAAGGTAAAACCGATTTATGGCCTGAAGATTCTATGAGTATTCCCTTCAAGAAGATTTTGCAGAATTACGCTTTTAAAAAAGCTACGCTTATTCATGCCTGGGGACCAATTATGGCTGAACACATGAAAAATTCCAATGTGGATATGCACAAAGTTCTGATTTTACCCAAAGGTATTGATTTAGAAAAATTCGAAAATAAAAACAATTCTGATTCCAATAAAACAAAAGCTATTGTTACTCGCTCCCTTTTAACGGAATACCGACATGAAGCTATTTTACAAGCATTTTTCATCTTAAATCAAAAAGGAATAGACTTTAGTTTAAGCATTGTTGGGGATGGAAATAAGCTAGAATACTTGAAAGATTTGGCTAAAAAATTGCAAATCGAAGACAAGGTAACTTTTACAGGAAGAATTCCAAACAGCAAACTTCCTGAATTATTACAACAATCCAATATTTACATTAGTATGCCCATTACCGAAGGCGTTTCAGCTTCTTTATTTGAAGCTATGGCCTGTGGTTGTTACCCCATTGTTTCAGACATTCCGGGAAATCAGAATTGGATTCGCCATCACGAAAACGGACAATTAATTACAATCGATGATTCAGAAATGCTTGCCGATGAAATTCTTTGGGCATTTGAAAATCCTACAATCAGAAATAAAGTAGTTTTGGACAATCGTCATTTTGTAGAAAAGCATGCGAACTACAATATCAACATGAAAATCATTGCTAATAAATACCATGAACTGATTGATTTCTATCAAAAAAGACAAAATAAACCATTAAGAAATTAAGATTCATTAAGTTTTCAAAATTCCCATTTAATCTGTGTAACCCGCCTGCCGGCGAGGCAGGTCTGTGGCTAAAAATTTTTAAACATATAAGGCATATAAGTTTTTGCATCTTACAAAAGCAAAAAAAGAAATTCACATAAGTTATTTTCATTTATGAAAATGAAAATTCGGGATAATTCTTAAACACAAAGATTCTAAACAAATAATTTGCGACTCAAGCGGTAGCAAACAGGTGAAGCGATTTGCGGTGGACTTTAACCGCAATGTTTGCTGAGATTTTCGCAAAAAACACAAAGCTTAGCGAACTTTGCGCAAACTTTGTGCCTTTGCGGTAAAACCAAAAATTATAATTCTTACTTTTGAGCCTTCAATTGACGACTTAAAAAAGCGCTTTCTTTTATGGAAATTCTACAAAATTTTTCTTTAAAAAATTACAATACTTTTGGCATTGAAGCCAAAGCAAAAGAATTTGTTGCGGTTCACTCTGTAGCCGAACTAAAAACGGTTTTAGAAGAACATAAAACCGAAAAGAAATTTATTCTTGGAGGTGGCAGTAATATGCTATTAACTCAGGATGTAGATGCTTTAGTCATTCATATTGATTTAAAAGGCAAAAAAATCATCAAAGAAGACGATGATTATGTTTGGGTAGAAAGTCAGGCAGGCGAAAACTGGCATAAATTTGTACTTTGGAACATTGAACAAAATTATGGCGGACTAGAAAATATGTCTTTAATTCCGGGAAATGTTGGAACTACTCCTGTTCAAAACATTGGTGCTTACGGTGCCGAAATCAAAGATACCTTTGTTTCCTGTCAAGCCATGAATATTGACACTCAAGAAATGAAAAGCTTTACTAATGCCGAATGTAAATTTGGTTACCGCGAAAGTATTTTTAAACACGAAGTCAAAGACCAATACATTATCACTTCGGTGGTATTCAAATTGACCAAACGCAACCATAAAATCAATACTTCTTACGGAGATATTTCAGGCGAATTGGCCAAAAATAATATTTCGAATCCGGGATTAAAAGAGGTAAGCAATGCCGTAATTACCATCAGACAAAGTAAATTACCGGACCCTAAAGAACTGGGAAACAGTGGTAGTTTTTTCAAAAATCCAATTGTTTTGAAAAGTGATTTTGAAAAAATCCATCAAAAATTCCCTGAAATGAAATTTTATGAAGTCTCGGCAACCGAAGTCAAAGTTCCGGCTGGCTGGTTAATTGAACATGCCGGCTTAAAAGGAAAACGTTTTGGCGATGCCGGAATTCACAAAAATCAAGCCTTGGTTTTAGTAAATTATGGAACGGCAACAGGTCAGGAAATCCTGAACGTATCTAAAACGGTGCAACAAACTGTTTTTGATACTTTTGGCATCCAAATCGAAGCCGAAGTAAACATCATTTAGGACAAAAATCAGGTCGAAAAATTTTCTTTTAAAATTCCTATTCTACCATTTTCAAATCCTAATTCTATTCATACCTTTGCACTCGATTTAAATAACCCATTAAACACTGATGCTTATACTGATTCTTTACTTTTTTATTGCTATTGTGGCTATTCAAATTGCGTATTATTTAGGAGTTTTTGGGAAATTTGCTTTCGCCAAAGCACAAAAAATAACACCAAAAAGAATTCCTATTTCTGTCATCGTTTGTGCCAAAAATGAAGAAGAAAATGTAGCTAAATATGTTCCGCTATTAGCTGAGCAAAATTACCCTGATTTTGAAATTGTTTTAATCGACGATGCTTCGAGCGATAACACTTTGGAATTATTTGAAACCTTCGAGAAACAATATTCTAACATTCGTCTCGTTAAAGTTGAGAACAATGAAGCATTTTGGGGAAATAAAAAATACGCCTTAACCTTAGGAATCAAAGCTGCTAAGAAAGAATATTTACTTTTTACCGATGCCGATTGTTACCCAACATCAAAAGATTGGATTACGGCTATGAGTTCACAATTTACCTTACACAAAACCATTGTTTTAGGCTATGGAGGCTATGAAAAAATAGCTAATTCCTTCCTGAATAAAATCATCCGTTTTGAAACGGTATTAACGGCTATTCAATATTTTTCCTGGGCAAAATTAGGTCATCCTTATATGGGTGTAGGTCGCAATATGGCCTACAAAAAAGAAGAATTTTTCAAGGTAAACGGTTTTATCAACCACATTCAGGTACGTTCCGGGGATGATGATTTATTTATCAATGAAGCGGCTAATGGCGGCAACACCACTGTAGCATTCATGCCGGAAAGTTTCACCTACTCGGCGCCAAAGAAAAGCTTCAAAGAGTGGTTCACCCAAAAGAGAAGACATGTAGCTACTGCTAAACACTATAAAACGATTGATCAAGTGCAATTAGGTTTCTTCTTTAGCACCCAACTGTTATTTATCATCCTGTCATCAGTTTTATTGGCATTCCAATTTCAATGGATTTTAGTAGCGAGTTTAGTAGGTCTAAGATATTTATGTGCTTGGATTTGCATTGGATTCTCTGCTGGAAAATTAAAAGAAAAAGACATTAAATTTTGGTTCCCAATCTTAGAATTAGCGCTTGTTTTTACACAACTCAATGTGTTTATAACTAATATTTTTTCAAAACCGGTCAATTGGAAATAAGAAATCAAATCGAAAAAGCGAAACAGGGAGACCAAACGGCCTTTACCTTTCTGTTGAATCATTTTTGGAATGAGGTCTATAGTTTCATGTTGAAACGAACAGAAAACGAGACCAATGCCGAAGATATTACCATAGAAACTTTTTCGAAAGCTTTTGACAAAATTGCCACTTACAATCCCGAATTCCAATTCAACACCTGGTTGATTTCGATTGCAAAGAATGTGTATATTGACATGCTACGCAAAAGAAAATCCAGTCTTTTTGTGGAGATTACTGAGCAGGAAGATCAAAAAGCCTACAACATTGCTGATACGACTCCGTCTAAGGAAGACGAGCTGATTACCGAGCAAAACCTCTCCCAATTACTGCAATACATCAAGGAACTGAAACCACATTACCAGGAAGTAATCCAATTGCGTTATTTTCAGGAAATGAGCTATCAGGAAATAGCCGACAAAATTGACGAACCCCTCAACAATGTTAAAGTTAAACTCCTACGCGCTAAAAAACTTTTAGCCGAAATTATCAATAACCGTAGGTAATTTTTACTTTTTTGAACCATGAAGGAATTGAATTGTATTAAGAGATTTTAATGCAAGTTAAATCGTATTGGGATTACTTTTATAAGTAAGAAAAGTTTTTATATTTGTAATAACAAGTAAGTAAACATTTTTAATGACTGAACGCAACAAATATTATTTAGAGATTTATTTAACAGAATCCACGAACGATATAAATAAAAAGTTAGAGTTTTTGGATTCAATGACAAATTGTTTATTCGAATTGGCAAATAATCCTTTTGAAGAGAAAATTTCAATAAAATACCATCATCAAATTTTAGAAGGTAAAGCTTACCGTTTAGCATTCGCAAACCATTCAATCATTTCACTGATAAAAGGAAACCACGTCAAAATTTTAAACAATAATATCAAATCGATAGATATTGACTCACTGTATTCAATAACAAGAATGCAAATTGAAAACTTTATAATTTTATTTTACCTTGTTTTCGATAATGTCAGTGATGAAATTAAAGATTTTAGATTTAATATTTACAAATTACACGGGTTACAGAAACAGAAAAATTTTAAACTTTCTTCTAATTTTGTTGATACTGAAAATCAATTAGAGAAAATCGAAACTGAAATCAACGAAACTACTGAAGCAATTAAAAAATCATCCCTTTTTCTATTAGAATCACCTGCAAAACAAAAAGAGTTTCTAAATCCTAGATTTGCAAAACTTGTAGATAGTCAACAACTGTTTGAACATAGTGGCATTAAAAAGGCAAGATTAGATCAAATGTGGTCAATTTATTCTAATTATGCACATTCAGAATACATAAGTGACCGTCAACAAAATTATCGAGCGACTAATCCTATGTCAACTTCCAATACAATTTCATTAATTATAGACATTAATAAAATGCTGACGTCAAGATTAATTTGGAATCTTAAAAGTCTTTACGAACAAAATGAAAAAAAATATGACACTTTTGAGCTAAAAGATAAAATTCATATTGAAACATGGAAAACTATTTAATAAAACTTTTTTCCTCCACTGTTTCTCGTTTGCAACGAGTACCTACTTTCTTTCTAAATCAAAACAAAGCGTTTTCAACGCGACTCATTAAAGAAAAAACAAAAATCCGTCCCGTTCTTAATAACGAGACGGATTTTTTTAGTCTTTAACACATTAAAGACCTAAACGCAGGCTTGGGGTTCCTACACTTATTCTTGTATTCACTGTAGATGGACTATAATTTCTTTGGTAATAATAAGGTTGTTCGTAGCCATAGTAATAATAGCCCGCATACGTATAAAACATAGGGTCATGATGGCAATATCCGCCGCAATGGTCATAATGCTCCGCATAGGATTCTTTCTTGCTCGCCATATAAGCACGATAGGCTTTTCTGTCCTTTTGTTTCAAAGCTTTTTCATATTCTTTTTGTTCTTTCCAAAAAGCTTTTTCCTCTGCTTTTGTTTTTGCTGTAAATACCAATTCGTATTGGGCGTCTTCAGCACCACGTTTTTGATAATAGGACATTTTATCTGTTCCAACATTGGCCGTAGTTTCACTTTTTACTCTGGCTTCCTGTGCCTTAACACTCATAGTTCCTAAAAAAATTAAGGCTAAAAAAATCTGTATCGTTTTCATAATAATATAATTTATTCGTTAAATAACAGTTTATATCAATAAGACAACACTAATAACATTTTCCCTACCCTGCCCTTTATTTTTTTATCCAATAAATTTCTTCCGGTAATTAAACCTTTTTTATTCTTTAGTATCTTAAATATCAACAAACAACCAAAAAAGCAACCTAAATCCTCTCCGTTATGAATCGTAATTCACTTTGGTCACTCCGTTTAGGCTTTTCCAACCAACAGGCCGCCAGCATTGAAAAAATGGGAATTTCTAAATTCCTCGATGCTTCCTTTAAAGTGGATTTTGACAGCAGTCTGCCCGATTTTTTAAAAAACAGCCCGAAAAACCTAGCCGATTTAAGAGCCTTTCGTCAAAAAAATGCTGCTTTAGACCAAGATCAAAAAAAAGAACTACAAAGACAAGAAGCACTAACCTCTCTTGAAATGAAGGCCTGGTGGATTGATAAAATGCGAAATGAGCCTTTTCCACTGCGAGAAAAAATGACGCTGTTACTGCACAATCACTTTGTGTCTACTTTTCAAAAAGTAAAAATTAATTATTGGATTTTTGAACACAACCAACTCCTTCGTAAACACGCATTTGGCAATTTCAAAGAATTAACTAAAGCCATAATCAAAAGCAATGCGATGATTCGTTATCTGGATAATATCGATAACCGAAAAGGAAAAATCAACGAAAATCTAAGCAGGGAGTTACTGGAACTTTTTACTTTAGGTATAGGCAATTACACCGAAGACGACATTAAAAATGGTGCTAAAGCCTTAGCCGGATTGAGTTTTGGAGACAAAGGGGGGATTTACCGTGACCGTATTACCGATGATTCTGAAATTATTTATTTTGGTAAAAAAGGATATTTTAAAGCGGATGATTTAGTTGACATCATCTTTAAACAAAAAAACAGTCCGTATCTTTTTACCCGAAAAGTACTCCAATGGTTTATCTATGATACGCCAAGCGAAGAACTTGTGGCCTACTATGGAGATTATTTTAGAAAGCAAAATTTTGAAATCCAACCACTTTTAGAAAAAATATTCACCGAAGAATTTGATAAAAAAACAGCAGGTTCAAAAATCAAAAATCCGCTGGAATACAGCTTGCAAATCCTATCCGAATTGCAAATCAACCCCAGATCTAACAGACCGATAATAGCTTTCTTAAAAGGACAGGGAATGGATTTATTTAACCAACCCAATGTAAAAGGCTGGGAAGGAGGAAAATCCTGGCTGACTTCACAGATTTATCTCCAACGCAACAATCTGGCTGATTTGTATTGCAGCGGAAGGGAAATTTTAAGCCCAAAAGCCACAGCAATGATGATGGAAGAAAATAATCGTCCTAATCTTAGACGAACTGCTGTCAATTTAAATTGGAAACAAGGGACGAACAAGCAAATCATCAGTGATTTATCAGACAGATTATTATTTCAAGTGGACAAGGACACACAAAAAGACTTTGAAACTATTCTAAAATACGATTTTGATGCAGATGCTCAAAATGCCAATCAGGTAGTTTTAAGGCTTTTTAATGCTATGGTCAAAGAACCTGAATTTCAATTAATCTAAAAGCAACCTCCTCAATTATCTGATTATGAACAGAAGAAATTTTCTATCACTTACAGGAACATTAACAGGAGGAACCCTGTTGCTTCCTAATTTTTTGTTTTCTTATGGTACTCAAAAAAACCTGATTACAGGAGAACAATGCTTGGTTTTTGTCCAATTAAATGGAGGAAACGACGGACTCAATACTTTTATCCCTTATGACGATCCTTTATATTATGAATACAGACCCAAAATTGCCATCAATAAAAATGAGGTGATTTCGACTACTAAAGGAATGGGATTCCATCCTGCCTTAAAAGGATTTGCCCAAATGCAACAAAATGGCGATTTATCGGTAATTCAAAATGTGGGTTATCCGGAGCCGAATCGTTCCCACTTTAGAAGTCAGGAAATCTGGCAAACCGCCACTGATTCTAACCAATACTTAAATGAAGGTTGGCTGGGGAGATACTTAGACTTGCAATGTGTAAATCATAATCCAACGGCAGGAATTAATCTCGATTCTATTGATAACCTTTCTTTAAAAGGAGACAATCCTAATTCGATAACAGTCAAAGATCCTGATCGTTTTAGAATAAAAAATGCAAAAGAAGAAACAGAAATTTTATCTGAGAATCCTTCTTTGGATTTTGTTCGAAAAGTAGCCAATTCGGTTTTAGAAGGCTCAGAAGATATTCAAACAGCCTTAAGCAAATCGACAACTGAAACCTCTTATCCTAAAAATGCTTTGGGAAAAAATCTGGAATGGATTGCCCGATTAATTAAAGGAAATTTGAATTCAAAAGTCTATTATACTTCCCAAGGAGGTTATGATACACATGACAACCAATTAGTGATTCAAAATAATAAATTCAAAGAATTGGATAGTGCTTTATACAGTTTTTACCAAGACTTAAAAAAAGCCAATTTATTGCAAAATGTAACCATTGTAGTCTTTTCTGAATTTGGACGAAGAGTAAAAGACAACGGTAATGGAACCGATCACGGTACTGCTGCCCCGATGTTTGTCATTGGCGGACAAAATCAGGGAAAAGTTATTGGTAATAATCCTAATCTTTCCGATTTAACTCAAGGCGATTTGAAATACCAAATTGACTTTAGATCTGTCTATGCCAGTTTGTTAAAAGAAAAAATGGCTTTTGATTACACTAAAATAGGCATTAAAACACCCTATTTAAAAGGATTATTTTAATTTTTTAACTCCTTTTAAAGTCTGTTTCCCTTTCCTAATTCCTATTTTTACAACTTCAAAAAAACTGGAATGGTTAAAAACAAAACTTTAAAAGGAGTTCTACTAGTAGGTTTAGGAGCCAGCTGTTATGGCATGTTGGCTACTTTTGTAAAAATGGCTTACCAAGAAGGCTATACTACTGCCGAAGTGAGTGGCTCCCAATTTATTTTAGGTTTTATAGGGCTCTTAATCCTTAATCTTTTCCGAAAAAAAAGCAACCGCCAAGAGGAAGTTCAAATTTCCAAACACCACATACGACAACTAATACTTGCAGGAACCTCCATTGGTTTCACCAGTGTTTTTTATTATCTATCGGTAAAATATGTAGCGGTTTCAATTGCAATCGTTTTATTGATGCAAACCGTTTGGATGGGAGTTGTTCTAGAAATGTTTTTGGATAAAAAAAGACCTTCTACTCAAAAAATTATTGCAGTAATCGTCACCTTAACAGGAACTGTTTTAGCTACCAAGCTTTTACACGATAGTCTCATTATCGAATGGAAAGGTTTCTTTTGGGGATTATTAGCAGCAGCTACTTATACTGCCAATAT
This sequence comes from Flavobacterium sp., assembly GCA_023253295.1. Taxonomy (GTDB): domain Bacteria; phylum Bacteroidota; class Bacteroidia; order Flavobacteriales; family Flavobacteriaceae; genus Flavobacterium. The sequence continues at coordinate 1,729 of JALRGZ010000271.1, read as the reverse complement.
GTACAGTTCTAATAAAATTGCTACCGAAATTTCGTCTTCTCAACGAAGTTTATACATGATAATCGGGGGAGCTATCGTTGTCATTCTCTTTGGATTTATAACTCTGAATACGGCTTTTCAATTTTCTATTTTTATCAAATGGGGTTTGTTTTTGTCCCTTTTTGGAACTATCATTCCTCCACTATTACTCAATACAGGTTTTCCTCTTACCGGTATTGGATTAGGAAGTATCGTTTCGGCTTTAGAGTTACCCATTTCAGTAATGATGGCTTATTTTTTATTAGCCGAAAAAGTAATTTTAGAACAATGGTTGGGAATCGTTCTAATTATTGCCGCTATTGTTTTTATGAATATCCGTTTAAAAAAATAACCTAAACTACTGACAAGCAGCTCAAAAAAACAGCAATATCTTTTCTATTATCCGTTTTTTTTCAATAAATTCGTGTTAAACATTTTTATATGAGTTTAGCTTGGCATCTCAATATCATGATTGCACTATGTTTTTTAACATCATATTTTCATGATATAGAACCCAAATTTAATTGCAAGACTCTTATTAAATCTCTTTTAATTTTAATCCAAAAATTATTTTTAAACTATATTTTGAGTTGTTTCAACTTCAAAAAAGCAAGTATAGTTTCGCTTTTTTGAATCCTTTTTATTGTTACGATTACCATTAAGATAGTTCTTCATTAGAAACAACTATTCATATTGCATTTAACTAGTAACCATTATATAAATTATTTATTATGAAAAAATTATTTGCAGAATTATTCGGAACCTATTGGTTGGTTTTTGGTGGTTGTGGTAGTGCTATTTTTGCAGCCGGAATCCCTGATTTAGGAATTGGTTTTATGGGAGTTGCCCTGGCATTTGGTCTGACGGTATTAACAATGGCTTATGCTGTTGGACATATCTCAGGTGGACATTTCAATCCTGCGGTATCATTAGGCTTATGGGCAGGTGGACGCTTTTCCGGCAAAGAATTAATTCCTTACATCATTGCACAATGTGCCGGAGCTATTGCTGCCGCAGCTACATTATACATTATAGCAACCGGAAAAACTGAATTTATAATTGATAATACTAAAGCAGGTGCTTTTGCCTCTAACGGTTATGGTGCATTTTCGCCTATGGGGTATTCGTTAGAAGCCTGTTTTATTACTGAATTTATCTTAACTTTATTCTTCTTATTAATCATTTTAGGTGCTACAGATAAATTTGCCAACGGAAAATTTGCCGGAATAGCCATCGGTCTTGGCTTAACCTTAATTCACTTAATCAGTATTCCAATTACCAATACCTCTGTAAATCCTGCTCGTTCTTTATCACAAGCATTATTTGCAGGAGGAGAACCTTTAGGACAATTATGGCTATTTTGGGTTGCTCCTGTTTTAGGTGCTATTGCTGCAGGTTTCATTTACAAATCACTTTTACAAAATCACGATAAAATTTAAAGGCTATTTTTATTTCATTTTCTCAAAAAACACCTAATAATCAATAAAATAAAAACGAATTATTCAAAATTAAAACGTTTATTAATCAGCTTTTTAAAAGCCTAAAATTATCTACAAAAAAAACTACGGAATTTGTGAAATAATTATTTTTTTTATTAATATTGAAACCTATTACAAGATCATTTTTTAATAAAAAAAAAACTATTTAGAATAAATTTTCACGTGATGAAAAAGAGTAGCCGCAAAGAACTGAACTGGGAACAAACAGAGAA
>JALRGZ010000091.1 GCA_023253295.1 Flavobacterium sp. | reverse complement strand
ATTCGCTGGTATGATAGGGATTGGAAATCTTATGATGCCGTTAAAGAAAACGAGACCTCAATCGATGCACTAAAGGAGGCGCTTGAGGCAGCCGTTAAGCGTCAGTTGATGTCAGATGTTCCTTATGGAGTGCTGCTGTCTGGAGGGCTTGATTCTTCGATCACTTCAGCCGTTGCAAAAAAGTATGCTGAAAAACGTATTGAATCTGATAATACAGAGAGTGCCTGGTGGCCACAATTGCATTCGTTTGCTGTGGGGTTAGAGGGTTCACCAGATTTGGCGGCCGCCCGAAAGGTTGCCGACTACATTAAAACGGTGCATCACGAGGTGATTTTTACCATTCAAGAAGGGCTTGACGCGATCAAAGATGTGATATACCATCTTGAAACCTATGATATCACCACGGTAAGGGCTGCGACGCCAATGTACTTAATGGCGCGTGTCATCAAGTCGATGGGGATTAAAATGGTATTGTCTGGCGAAGGATCGGACGAATTGTTTGGAGGATATCTATACTTCCACAAGGCTCCAAATGCGCAAGAATTTCACGAAGAAACGGTGCGTAAATTGGATAAGTTGCACATGTACGATTGTTTGCGTGCTAACAAATCACTTGCCGCCTGGGGAATTGAAGGTAGAGTTCCTTTCTTAGACAAAGAATTCATCGATGTGGCTATGCGATTGAATCCAAATGACAAGATGATCAATGGAGAGCGTATGGAGAAATGGGTATTGCGTAAAGCCTTTGAAGATATGCTCCCTGCCGAGGTAGCATGGCGTCAGAAAGAGCAATTCTCTGATGGTGTGGGATATTCTTGGATTGACACCCTAAAAGAGAAGGTTAATGAAGAGGTGAGCGACGCTCAAATGGAGCAAGCAGCCTTTAAGTATCCAATTCAAACACCTCAGACGAAAGAAGAGTATTTTTACCGTAGTATCTTCGCCTCACACTTTCCATCAGACGCCGCAGCATTGAGCGTGCCGCAAGAGCCTTCGGTGGCATGTAGCACTAAAACGGCTCTTGAATGGGATGCCGCATTTAAAACGATGAATGAGCCTTCTGGAAGGGCGATTAAATCGGTGCATACAGACGCTTACGAAAAGTGATATTGTTCACACTAAAGTGTTGATAACTTGAAGGGCTCGAACTTATTCGAGCCCTTATTTTTGCTGCTGTTTCGGCTATATTTGCTAGGATACATTACCATGAAATCTGACCTATGAGCGAAGAAGCAAAAACCCCAAATTATTCAGAAGATAGTATACAGGCCTTAGAAGGAATGGAGCACGTAAGAATGCGTCCATCGATGTATATTGGTGATGTTGGGGTTCGAGGGCTTCATCATTTAGTGTATGAAGTTGTTGATAACTCCATTGATGAGGCAATGGGAGGTCACTGTGATACTATTAGTGTTGCTATCAATGAAGATGGTTCGATTACAGTAGAAGATAATGGACGTGGTATTCCTGTAGGAATTCATAAAAAAGAAGGCGTTTCGGCATTAGAGGTTGTAATGACTAAGATTGGTGCCGGAGGTAAATTCGATAAAGATTCGTATAAAGTTTCCGGAGGATTACACGGGGTAGGGGTATCTTGTGTGAATGCTTTGTCGACTCATTTAACAGCTACAGTTCACAGTAGTGACGGTAAAATTTATCAACAAGAATATGAAAGAGGTAAGGCGCTTTATCCGGTTAAGCAGATAGGAGATACTTCTAAAAGAGGTACTATTGTTACTTTTTACCCTGACCCAACTATTTTTACACAAACTACTGAGTATTCTTATGATACTTTGTCGGCGCGTATGCGTGAATTGGCTTATCTGAACAAAGGAATTACCATTAATTTTTGTGATAAAAGAGAATTAGATGAAAATGGGAATCCTCTTGGAGAAGTGTTTCATTCTCAGGAAGGATTAAAAGAATATATTCGCTATTTAGATGGAAACCGTGAGCCTATTATTGGTCACGTAATTTCTATGGATAACCAAAAAGCGGAAATTCCAGTTGAAGTAGCTTTGATTTATAATACAAGTTATTCTGAGAATATTTTTTCTTATGTGAATAATATTAACACACACGAAGGAGGAACGCATTTGCAGGGATTCAGAATGGGATTAACCCGTTCTTTGAAGAAATATGCCGATGCTTCTGGAATGTTGGATAAATTAAAGTTTGATATTTCCGGAGATGATTTCCGTGAAGGTTTGACGGCAATTATTTCGGTAAAAGTAGCTGAGCCGCAATTTGAAGGACAAACGAAAACCAAATTGGGTAACAGAGAAGTTGTTTCTCCTGTGAGTCAGGCGGTAAGTGAGATGGTGGAGACGTATTTGGAAGAAAATCCAAATGACGCTAAAATCATCGTTCAAAAAGTAATCTTAGCAGCTCAGGCACGTCACGCGGCTAAAAAAGCCCGTGAAATGGTGCAACGTAAAACCGTAATGGGTGGCGGTGGATTGCCTGGTAAATTATCGGATTGTTCAGAACAAGATCCTGCAAAATGTGAGGTTTATCTTGTCGAGGGAGACTCGGCGGGTGGAACCGCTAAACAAGGTCGTGACCGTAATTTTCAAGCGATTTTACCATTAAGAGGTAAGATTTTGAACGTTGAAAAAGCGATGCACCACAAAGTTTTCGAAAACGAAGAAATTAGAAATATCTTTACTGCGTTAGGGGTTACTATTGGAACAGAGGAAGATAGTAAAGCTTTGAATATTTCAAAATTACGTTACCATAAAGTAATCATCATGTGTGATGCCGATGTCGATGGTAGTCATATTTCTACATTGATTTTGACATTCTTCTTCCGTTTTATGAAAGAATTGATCGAAGAAGGACACGTTTATATTGCGGCTCCACCTTTATACTTAGTTAAAAAAGGAAACAAGAAAGAGTATGCTTGGAACGATGTTCAACGTGATCAGGCTAACGAAAGAATGGGAGGTAGTGCTAATATTCAACGTTATAAAGGTCTTGGAGAAATGAATGCGGAGCAGTTGTGGGAAACAACAATGGATCCTAATTTCAGAACTTTACGTCAGGTAACCATTGAAAGTTTAGCAGAAGCTGATCGTGTGTTTTCTATGTTGATGGGGGATGAAGTGCCGCCACGTAGAGAATTTATCGAGAAAAATGCAGTATATGCTAATATTGATGCGTAAAAAATAGTTTATTCGGTGGTTATTTTGAGTAATAAATTGTAGATTAGCGATAGTTAACCATTTTTTTTTACTTAACCGAATAAACGTTTTAATATGAAAGTTACTATTGTAGGAGCAGGAAATGTTGGCGCAACCTGTGCAGACGTTATATCTTATAGAGGAATAGCTAGTGAAGTAGTTTTATTGGATATTAAAGAAGGTTTTGCCGAAGGGAAAGCTTTAGATATCATGCAATGTGCTACTGATACTGGTTTTAATACCCGGGTGATTGGGGTTACCAATGATTATTCAAAAACCGCTAATAGTGATGTGGTTGTAGTAACTTCCGGGATTCCGAGAAAACCGGGAATGACTCGTGAGGAGTTAATAGGTATTAATGCTGGGATTGTAAAATCGGTTGTTGAGAATATTTTAAAATATTCTCCTGATACCATTATTGTGATGGTTTCGAATCCAATGGATACAATGACGTATTTGGCTTTGAAGTCTACTGGCTTGCCAAAGAACAGAATTATCGGAATGGGTGGTATTTTAGATAGTTCTCGTTTTAGAACCTATCTTTCCCTAGCCTTGGATAAACCTGCAAATGATATCTCCGGAATGGTAATTGGAGGTCATGGAGATACAACAATGATTCCTTTAACACGTTTGGCATCCTACAATGGAATTCCGGTTACGCAATTTTTGTCAGATGAAGTGTTACAAAAAGTAGCTGCAGATACCATGGTAGGTGGGGCAACACTTACAGGGCTTTTGGGAACATCAGCTTGGTATGCTCCTGGAGCTTCAGTGGCATTTTTGGTTGATAGTATTTTGAATGATCAAAAAAGAATGATTGCCTGCTCAGTATATGTAGAGGGGGAATATGGTCAAAATGATATTTGTATTGGTGTTCCTTGTATCATAGGTAAAAATGGGGTAGAGGAGATAATCGATATTCAATTAAATGATAATGAAAAAGCCTTGTTTGCGAAGAGTGCAGATGCAGTTAGAGCAATGAATGAGGCTTTAAAGAGTGTTTTGGCTTAACGATTTTCACATATAAAAGTGAAGACTGCAATTTTGCAGTCTTTTTTTTGAGAATAAATAATAAATAAATTGGTTAATCTTAACCAGAATTATATATTTGCTCGGTTTTAAAAAGGATTTTAAGATGTTAGTTTCTTTTTTTTAGAATAAATAACATTTAAGATGCTGATTTTCAAGATTGAATAATTAAAATAATAAATTTAAAATAATTAATTTTTAGTAATAATGCAGAATAAAGGACTTATTAAATTTTTCGCAATTCTATTTGCATTGGTAAGTATTTACCAACTCTCGTTCACTTTTGTCGCAAATAATGTTAAAAATGATGCGAAAATTTTTGCCAATGGTGACTCTGAAAAAGAACTAAGGTATTTAGATTCGATTGGTAAAGAAAAAGTATTTAATCTTGGGTTTACGGATTTTACTTTTAATGAAGTAAGTGATAAGCAAATCAACAAAGGACTTGACTTAGAGGGAGGAATCAATGTTATTCTTCAAATTTCGGTTAAAGATATTTTGAAAGGATTAGCTAATAATTCTAAAAACCCTGTTTTTAATAAATCTTTGGCTGATGCAACTGCTGATATGCAGGGAAACAAGCCTTATTTAGAGAAGTTTTTTGATGCTTTTGAAACGAATTCAAAAGGAACTGTAAAATTAGCTTCTCCAGATATTTTTGCAAATAGAAATTTACAAGGTGAAGGTGGGGTTGATTTTCAAATGACTGATGATCAAGTTAAGAAAGTAATCAGAAAAAAAGTTGATGAGTCTGTTGAAAGTGCATTTGGTGTACTTAGAAAGCGTATCGATAAATTTGGTGTAACACAACCAAATATCCAAAAATTAGGAGAATCAGGAAGAATCTTAGTAGAACTTCCAGGTGCTAAAGATGTAGATAGAATTAAAAAATTATTACAAATATGTTACATATATATATAATATTGACTTATGAAGGCAAAAATTTTTATTGTTGAGGATGACTTATCAATTGCAACTTTACTTAA
>JALRGZ010000059.1 GCA_023253295.1 Flavobacterium sp. | reverse complement strand
GACCGATCATTGTAGCTGCGTTAATACGTGCTCTGTAAGGACCAGCGATTAATTCAGCAGCTTTTAAGAAAATAGCAGCACGTTGTTCCCAAGCCATATTAGCCCATGCTTTTTTAGATTCTAAAGCATTTGCGATAGCTTCTTCAACATGTGCTTTTTCAGCTAAATGATAGGTTCCAACGATATGTTTGTGGTCGTGTGGAGGAGTAATATTTCTTGTGTTTCCAGTGCGAACTTCTTTATCACCAATGTATAAAGGAACGTCAATTTTTTCGTTCCACATTTTTTTATAAGCAGCAAGAACGGCTTCTTTTTCAGGAGAATTAGGTGCATAGCTTTTTACGGCTTCATTTATTGCTTTGGGTACTTTAAAAAATCCTTTGAGCATGATGTTGTATTTTTAGATGTAATTACTATAAATGCAATTAGGGAATGAAATCCTGTGTTATTGCGAATAAAATATTTTAGTGCAAAAGTACAAAAGGAAAATTGAATTAATTGTAATAAAATCATAATTAATTGCAGGATGCTCAAAAAAAAGAAGGTTTTTTAGTTTAGTGCAAATGGAGCGCAAAGTCTAAAAGTAGGAATAATTACTTTGAAGGTTTTAGTGTTGGTGAAGTTAATCATGTTAAAGTATCCTTTCATAGCTCCGTAAGGAGAAGAAAGTAAGCAACCAGAACTGTAAGTGTGATTTTCTCCTGGTTTCAAAACAGGTTTTTTACCAATGATACCTTCGCCGTCTACAATTTCAATATTGTTTAAAGAATCGAAAATCTCCCAGTGACGAGAAGTTAACTGAACAGAGTCTTTACTATGATTCTCAATTGTGATGTGGTAGCTAAAGGCAAAATGAATTTTGTAGTTCTTGAAGTATGTGCCTTCAAAACTAGTCAAAACGGTTATTTTTATGCCTCTTGTTATTTGAGAAACCATTATTAAAGTATTAAATCTGTGTTTAATAGGAGCAAAATTACGAAAATTCTAATTGGTTTCGTTTATTTTTGAATCTTTTTTTAATTAATGATGTTCAGTGAATTAGCAGTGCCTTTCCCAATGATTCTGTCATAGCGTCCAGTGTTTTCTTTGTAATAGACTAAAACAGTGTATTCGTTTTCAGTTTGATAGAAATTTCCGTCAATTGCATTTTCGTTGTCAATGTTTCCTTTACTATCTGCAATTACATATTTGAAATTGGTAAAACCTTGTTTGATTAAAATAGCTTTTTCATAGATGCCTTTTTTTTCATTATAATCCATTTTGTATTCAGCAGACAAACTATAATTGTTGAACATTCCACAAACGTAAATGTCTTTGTCGAGTCGGTAAGTGGGTGCAGAAAGACTAAAATATATCCAGGCATAATCGGCTTCAACTTCATTATTGCTGGCATTCGAATTGTTTACTACAAAATTTCCATTTACATCTTCAAAGAGGGTATAAGGAAAGTTTCTTCTTGCATTACTTGTGTATAATAAACAATTGTAAATATCTGTACTGGAGTCTATTTTAGCAATATAATTGCTGGCAACTCTGATGTTTTTGTTGTCAAAATAAAGGTATTCATTTCCGGCCCAAAATTGAGTTTCTATATCGTATTTGTAAATCAAATCGTTGCCAATAGTGTATTGAGGTTTGATATTGTTTATTTCGGTATGGAAGTCACCATTTTGGATAAGACTTACTTTTATGTTTTTTAAAGGATTTTGAAAAGTAATTGTATTAGACTTTATCGAAAAATCTAAGTTATGTTTGTATTCAATAACGTTTACGTTACGAGCTCTTTTTATTTGTAAAGGCACTGTAGCGTTGTTTTCATAAAGAATAAATTTTCTGGAAAAAACAACTTCTTTGTCATCGTTTAAAATTTTCAGAATATAATTTCCACTAATCTTTAATTGTTGCGTATATTGATTGGGAATGCTTAAATTATAATGAGAATAGATTTGTAAGCAATTGAAAGAATTAGAGTAATCGAGAATTCTTTGATTGTCAAATCCTTTTAAATATTCGTTTTTAGGGATGTTTGACGGAGTCCAGTTGTAATCACAATGAACGATTTCGTAATAATAATTTGCTTCATTGCCAAAAAGGTCATCAAACTGGAGTTGGAAACCGCTGCCTAATTCGAAAATAGGAATTGCATTTTGATTGTTTTGTACAAAAGTAACGGTCTTGATATTGTATGGAGGAACTATTTCGTTTTGTATTTGACCAGATGCCAAATTAACAACGAAAAGCCAAAAGATTCCAAAAAGAAAAGATTTAGGCATGGTTTTGTAATTGCTGATGTGTAAATATAACAAAATAAAGGACAAAATAGTGTGTACCAATAATGTCCTTTTTTTGAAATTATTTAATACAAACAGGAATTATTTCTCCTTTTGCTAAGCAATATTTTTCGACTAACGCCGGATTGATCTCGTTTGTATAGTCTTCTTCAACTACTTTGAAACCAATACTTCTTAATTTGTCAAAATAGTCACGGCCGTAGATTCTTACGTGATCATATTGACCAAATATCTTAGCACGTTCTTTTGGATCGGTGATGCTGTCGTCAGCAAAAGTAATTTCACGTTTTAAATCCTGTGGAATTTGCAAAATAGCCATTCCACCAGGTTTTAGAACTCGGTATAATTCCTGCATGGCTTTAGTGTCATCAGGGATGTGTTCCAAGACGTGATTGCATAAAATTACATCATATTGATTGTCTTCAAACGGTAAATTGCAAATATCAGCTTTTACATCAGCCAATGGAGAAAATAAATCAGTAGTTGTGTAATCCAGATTTTTTTGTTTTCGGAACAATTTGTAAAAAGCTTGTTCAGGAGCAAAATGAAGGACTTTTTTAGGTGCGGTAAAAAAATCTGTTTTTTCATTCAAATACAACCATAGCAAACGATGTCTTTCTAATGAAAGCGTACTTGGTGATAGTACATTATTACGCTGTGTTTCGTATCCATAAGGTAACATCGATTTGAAGCTTTTTCCGTCAATAGGATCCGTGAATTTGTCTCCTTTTAAGGAAAAAGCAATAATAGGACGTGCTACATAACTTAAACGGATAAGAAGAGGACGTGGTATAACGTTAAGAATTAGTTTGAATGCTTTTTTCATAAGTTGTTGCACAAAGATTTATAAAAAAACCACATTGAGATTTGTGGTTTTCAGAATCTAATTAGATTTCTATAAATCGTTTTTAAATTACTAAAGGCACCTTTCTAAATTCATCCTCTTCGTTACTTTCAATTCCAAGTGCTTTGTAGATGTAAGCAAAAGTAGAAAGTAATTCCGGTTTTCCATCAATTATGGCAACGTCATGTTCAAAGTGAGCAGAAGGTTTTCCGTCGGCAGTAAGGATTGTCCAACCGTCTTTTAATTGTTTGATGTTGCGTGTTCCCTGGTTAATCATTGGTTCTAAAGCAACGACCATTCCTTCTATTAAAAGTTTACCGCGACCTTTTTTACCATAGTTTGGCATTTCAGGGTCTTCGTGCATTTTTTTGCCTAATCCGTGACCTACTAATTCGCGAACTACTCCGTAGCCATGAGCTTCAGTATATTTTTGAATAGCGTTTCCAACATCTTCAACACGATTACCCGCTTTGAATTCACGAATACCTACATATAAAGATTCTTTAGTAACCTGAAGTAATTTTTTAGTTTCCGGAGCTACTTCACCTACTTCAAAAGTATAGGCGTGATCGCCATGGAAACCATTTTTATATGCACCACAATCAATGGAGATAATATCACCGCTTACAAGAGGAGTGTTGTTAGGAATTCCATGAACTACCTGAGCGTTAGGACTCATACAAAGTGAGTTTGGGAAACCATATAAACCAAGGAAACTCGGTTCGGCTCCATGGTCACGAATAAATTCTTCAGCTAATTTGTCAAGGTGTAAAGTGGTTACTCCTTCTTTCACTTCAGCAGCAAGCATTCCTAATGTTTTCGATACGATTAAGGCACTTTCGCGCATTAATTCTATTTCTTCACGGGATTTAACTATAATCATATTTTTAATTTTCGAAATGCAAAAATACAATTTTTAAGTTATTTAATCCGGATTGGCCATTATTTTAAAAAGCTCCGAATTAGATACGAAAAAACGGTTCTCTAAAGCTATTTTGGATAGCTGTGCACTTACTAAATTATTCTCTCTACTATTGATTAAAAATAGCGAACTTTCTCCAAAAGAAAATAATCTTTCTTCTGATTTTAGCATTGTGAAATAGTCGTCAACGACGCTTTTTATCAATTCTTTTTGTTTGGATAAAGCTTCGATTTCCATTTTTTGAGCATTTATTTTATTGGAAAGCTGTACTTTTTCCAAATCCAATGCAAATTCAGTTTCCTGAACTTTGTATTTGGCTAATTTTAAACTGCCTCGTTCTTTTCTGAGAAACAAAGGGAAATAAAAATTTAAACCAACTTTATAATCATTAAATTGATAATTATCAAAATAACTCGGTTCTGATAAATACGAATAACCTACATCTACTTTGGGTAAAAGCATATTGGCTTTTAATTTTCTGTCCACATTTAAAATATTTATCTTGCTTTGTAAAGCATTGATTTTGGGATGAGCGTTAATTGAAAAGTCAGCACTTAATAAAGCATTTGTTTTTAAGGTTTCCTGAATGCTAAACTCTAATTTTTCTTCTGGAATAATATCATCTGCAAGTTCTAACGGAATGTTGTTTTCTAACCAAAGGAAGTTGGATAGTTCTAATTTTGCTTTCGCTAATTTTAGTTGAGAATCAATTAAATTCAGCGTTCTGTTTTTTACAGTCATTCCGGCTTCAACGCTGTCAATAGCACGTTTGTCTCCTTCTTTGATAGAAGTTTGAATTCCTTTAAATCGAATGACAGCGTTGCTTTTGTATTCTTCGTATAACATGGCTTCATTAAAGCTTTTTTTCCAATTAAAATAAGCGATAGAAGCATCGTATAAAATTGCAATGGCTTGTAATTTTCTTTCAGCCTGACTTAATTGAATTTGCATTTTAGCTTTTCTCAGGTCAGCCATCCTTTGATTGATAAATAATCCCTGACCTAAGGGCACACTTATTCCAAGTGAAGTTAATCCCTGATTAGGGAGTGTGTTTTGTGGATTTAAATAAACACCTTCACTATTGTCAAAACCAGCTTTAATTTCAATTCCGTACCAAGTTGGAATTTTGAAACTGCTGTTTAAAATCGAATAGTACTCCTTGTCTTTGAATTGCTTTTTGCTAAAATCGACCTCTATTTTTGGGTCAAAGCCACCACGAGCCATCATTAAATTGGCCTGTGCTTTATTGATTTCTAAATTGGCATTTTTAACCAAAGGATGATACTTTTTTACATAGCCCAAAAACTCATTATACGTGAGTTCTTTTGAAGTGATTTCTTGGGCAGTTAGAGTAAAACCAAAGAATAACAATGCTAAAAAAATATGTTTCATTATTTTTTTTCTTTTGTGATTTTAGCGGTTGGTTTGTAATAATTAGGAGGGAATCCGTTTAGGGTTCTCCAAATTTCAAACCAAACCGGTACGTTGTCCAATAAGGCAATGGTTTGTGCTCCGGCACCAATACTCAATTGCTTTGGCCATTTGTTTTCGGTTTCATCGGGAGCAATAAGTACTCTGTATTTTCCGTTTTCGCTAATGAAATTTTCAATAGCTACAATTTCTCCTCCAAAAGTTCCGTAAGACATGTCAGGCCAACCTGAAAATACAATTGAAGGCCACCCATCAAACCAAACTCTGATTTTATCTCCTTTTGAAATTAATGGAAGATCAATAGGGTTAACATAAGTTTCTACTGCAATATCGTAATTGGCTGGCATAATAGTAGCAATTGGTGTTCCTTCTTTAATCGTTTCACCAATACCTGATTGCAAAGCTCTGTTGATATAACCGTCTTGTGATGCTTTGATGTAATACATGCCGTTACGAATACTGTAATTAGTGTATTGGTTTTTAAGTTTGTTTACTTGAGCATCCGTATCGAATTGACTGCTAAGCGCTGTAAATTTATCGCTGTTAGCTTTCGATTTTTTTTCGGCATATTCGGCGCTAATTCGGTTGATTTCTACTTTTGCGTTGATTAAATCATTTTTACTACTCAGATATTTGTTTTCCTGAGTAATGATTTTAGCTTCTACTTCCTGTAACTTCAGTCTTTTCTCTTCGATATCAGTAAGTGGTTTTAAACCTTCTTTGTTTAATTGAACGGAACGATTGTATTGTGTATTAGCAATTTTTAGCTGTGTTTTTACAGCTGCAAGATCCATACTGTCGCTCTTTATTTTTAAGATGGATTGTTGGATTTTGTTTTGAGCTTGTTCCAGTTTTAATCTTCTTTCGTTTTCAATAGCAACAATTTGATTCGAAAGCATGTCTACCTTTGAACCATAAGATTCTAAAGACTGTTTTTTGGCTTCCATTTGGTTTTTAGTGTTTTCTACTAAGTTAGGATCCATGTAGTCTTCTTTTATCTCGGAAATAAATAAGATAGTGTCTCCTTTTTTTACAAAATCACCTTCTTGAACGTACCATTTTTCAATTCGACCCGAAATCACACTTTGGATGGATTGAGGACGCTGATTAGGTTTTAATGTGGTTACGTTTCCTGAACCGGAAATGGTTTGGGTCCAAGGTAAAAAAAGTGCTGCCAGCCCAATTATAGAAACCCCGGCGATGATTCTGTTTAGAATTTTATAATGAGGTCTATTGCTTAAGTTTTTTACTGTTTCATATCGCTCCAGCGATTGCAGTTTGGTTTTATTGTTGGATATGTTTAGCATGCTTAATTATTTTTTAGATCAAGTTGAATAGCTCCATTTTGCATAATGATTCTTCGATTACATTTGATTCTCCAATATGGATTTTTAGAAGATACTATAATGGTCCAATTGTTTTTTTCTGAGGTGATGAAATCAATAATTTCATTGGCTACATTTTCATCCATCATGTCAGTTGGATCTTCGTAAAATAATATTTTAGGTTTGTGAATAATACTTCTTGCTAATAATAATTTTTGAGCATTTGAAGAAGATAATTGTCTTCCTTCCGGGAAAATGCGTGTATCTAAACCTTTTGGTAAAGATTTTACAAATGAGGTGAGTTGAACGCCATTAAGAGCCCATTTTAAGTCTTCAGTTGTAATGCTTTTGTCATTAAAGGTGATATTTTCTAATATGGTTCCTTCAAATGGTGTTTCATTGTAAATGATACTTCCTATTTGAGAGCGGTATTGTTTTAAATTTATTTTTTTAAAAGTATCATCATTAATATAAAACGAACCAGCTGTTTTTTGTAATAAACCTGATAAGATTCGGATAAGAGTTGTTTTTCCGGCTCCATTTTCTCCTTCAATTACAATTTTTTCTCCTTGATCGATTTTTAAAGAAATTGATTTTAGAATTTCGATATCTGAATCAGGAAATTTGAAAGAAAGATTTTCGGTTTCTATTGAAATGTTGGTGTAACAGGAATCAATATTAAAGTCATTTTCTTCTTCTAATTCCAAATCAGTTACCTGACCTATTTTTTCAATAGATGTTAAAACGTCGTAAAAGGTTTCCAGACCAAAGATTATTTTTTCGGAAGAATTGATTACCAGTAAAATGATGATTTCAGCCGCAACAAATTGTCCAATGTTCATTTCTTGAGATAAGACCAAAAATCCTCCAATTAATAATAAACTTGCCGTAATGATGACTTTAAAAACAATTAGTTGGGAAAATTGTCTTTGGATTACATTAAAGTGTTTTTCTCTGTAATTTAAATAATCAGAAACCAGATTGTTGTTTTTTTGTAAGCTAAAGTCATAATTCAAATCGTTTTTAAAACTGTAATTATTTCTGGCTATTTCTTGTAACCAGCTAGCAACTTTGTATTTGAACTTAGATTCTTTCAAACTTGTTTCTAAACCGGTTTGGTAGGAAAATTTGAAGATAAAGTACAAAAACGCAAATAATAAAATTCCAAATACAATGAAGTATGGATGGTATAATGATAATAAAATGATACCAAAAATAATTTGTAATAGTGCTGCCGAAAAGTCAATTAAAAGTTTTGAGGTTCCTTTTTGAATTGTTAAAGTATCAAAAAAGCGATTGGCTAATTCAGGAGGATAACTATTGTAAAGTTGGTTTACTTTAATTTTTGATAAACGAGCTCCAAAATCAAATGATGAGCGAACAAATATTTTTTGTTGTAAATTTTCAGTGATTCGCAATTGCATTAAAGATAAGATACCAACTAGAATTACTCCAAAAACTACTAAAATGATTAAAGCAACCCAAGAAGCACTTACTCTCCCTGATTGAATAAGGTTAGTGATAGCTTGAATTCCTAATGGTAAAGACAAACTGATTAATCCGGCAAAGATAGCGTAGAAAAATATTTGAGAGACATCTCTTTTGTCTAATTTAAGTAGGTTGTAAAAACGTTTTAAAGGCGTCATAATGGTTGATTTTATTTTGGTTCACTGATTGTTGCAAAATGATTATTAATAACAGTCAAATGAATTTGTTAATTTCTATTTCTAACAAAATTAATAGCAATACTTTTATTTTTAGTGTTTTAACAATAAATTATGTGAAATGAGAAGTAATTCTAATGTTATTTTAATCTTGCTCTAATTTTGGAAAGTTTTGAGGATAAAAGAGCTAATAATTTAGGGATGTAAATAAAGAGAATTTAAATTATAAGCACAAAAAAACGACTGCTCTTTCGAACAGTCGTTAGTTTAAATATCTAAGTTTTTTATTATTTAGCTAATAACGAATGACTAGACATAGCAGCTGGTTGCTGAACACCCATTAAGTCTAAAATAGTAGGAGCGATATCACCTAAAACACCATCCTGAATAGCCAGTTGATCATTGTCAACTAAAATGAAAGGAACAGGGTTTGTAGTATGAGCTGTGTTAGGAGTTCCGTCAGGATTAATCATTGTCTCACAGTTACCGTGATCCGCAATTACAATTGTTGAATATCCATTTGCTAAAGCGGTATTAATTACTTTTTCAGCGCATTTATCCACTGCTTCACAAGCTTTGATAGCTGCTTCCATAATTCCTGTATGTCCTACCATATCACCGTTGGCAAAGTTTAAACATACAAAATCAACTTCTCCTTTTTCAAGTTCAGGACATAAAGCATCCGCTAATTCGTAAGCACTCATTTCCGGTTGTAAGTCGTAAGTTGCAACCTTAGGTGAGTTTCTTAAAATACGGGATTCACCTTCAAAAGGAGTTTCTCTACCACCTGAGAAGAAGAATGTTACGTGTGGATATTTTTCTGTTTCGGCAATACGAATTTGCTTTTTACCAGCTTTCTCCAGAACTTCTCCTAATGTTTCCGTTATATTATCTTTATTGTAAACCACCTTTACATTTTGATAGGTTTCATCATAATTAGTTAATGTAACATAGTACAAGTCTAATTTATGCATGTTTTGTTCGTGGAAATCCTGTTGAGATAATGCTTCTGTTAATTCACGACCTCTATCTGTTCTGAAGTTAAAGAAAATAACCACA
>JALRGZ010000340.1 GCA_023253295.1 Flavobacterium sp. | reverse complement strand
TACTGTTGAAGCAAAATCGTACGAGCCTAATGGTTACAACTTATATAACATGGCTGGTAATGTTTCTGAATGGACGGATTCTTCTTATGACCCAAATGCTTACGAATATGTGTCTACAATGAACCCAAATGTTTTAGATGCGTCAAATAAACGTAAAGTGGTTCGTGGTGGTTCATGGAAAGATGTTGCTTATTTCTTGCAGGTAAGTACCAGAGATTATGAATATGCTGATTCTGCCAGAAGTTATATCGGTTTTAGAACTGTTCAAGATTACATGGGAGTTCAGACAACTGCTAATGGAACAGGAAAAGCTAAAAAAAGATAGATTAAAAATACCCTTAAATAAATTTATAATAACCTACACTAACTATTAAAACTAAAATTATGGCATTACTAGGTAAAAAAGCAATGAATTTTGCATACGGAATGGGAGCAGCAGTAGTAATTGTTGGAGCTCTTTTTAAAATTACTCACTTTGAAATTGGACCATTAACAGGTACTTTGATGCTTTCTATTGGACTATTAACGGAGGCGTTTATTTTTGCTCTTTCAGCATTTGAACCAGTAGATACGGAATTGGATTGGACTTTAGTTTATCCTGAATTAGCTAATGGAACGCCAAACCCAAACAAAAAGAAAACAGAATCAGCTTCTGAGGCTCAAGGATTATTGTCTCAAAAGTTAGATAACATGCTTAAAGAAGCAAAAATTGATGGTGAATTAATGGCAAGCTTAGGGAGTAGTATCAAGAACTTCGAATCAGCTGCTAAAGGAATTGCTCCTGCTGCTGATGGAATTGCTGCTACTCAAAAATACAGCCAAGAATTATCTACAGCTGCTGCTCAAATGGAAGCTTTAAATAATTTATATAAAGTACAATTAGACAGCGCTTCAAGAAATGCTGAGGCTAATAAAGAAATTGCTGAAAATGCTGCTAAATTAAAAGAGCAAATGCAATCGATGACAGCTAATATTTCATCATTGAACCAAGTTTATGGAGGAATGCTTTCTGCAATGAGCAATAAAGGATAATAATTAAGTTCTGAAGATTATTAAAAAAAACTACCCCAACTAATTATTAGAAAATATGGCAGGAGGAAAACTTACCCCTAGACAGAAGATGATTAACCTGATGTATTTGGTTTTCATTGCTATGTTGGCAATGAATGTTTCGAAAGAAGTAATATCAGGTTTCGGATTAATGAACGAAAAATTTGAAAGTTCAAATGCTAGTTCAAAACAAACCAATGATCAAATGTTAACTGCGCTTGATAGCAAAGCAGCAGAGGCGAAAGGAGAATTTGCTGTAGCATCAGCAACAGCTCATAAAGTAAAAACAATTACGGACAACTTTTACAACTATATCAACTCTTTAAAAGAGCAAGCTACTAAAGGTTTTGAAACGAATCCAGAAACAGGAAAATTACCTTATGAAGATATGGATAAAGGTGATAATGTTGATGATTGGTTTACAGGAGAAGGTTATTCTAAAAAAGGAAAAGAAATTGTTGCCACTATAGAAAAGTACAAAGCAGATATTAAAGCTACGTTAGGTACAGAAAAAAAATACAGTGGAATTATTAAAGAGGTAGAGGAGAAATTCGACCTTTCCGATGTTAAAAACAAAGAAGGTTTAAAAGATAAATATTTGTCTTACCACTTCAAAGGTTTTCCAGCTATTGCTACTGTTGCAAAACTTTCTTCTTGGCAAAATGATATTAACAAAATAGAGTCTGATGTGTACAGTATTGCTTTAGGCAAAGCGGCGGTTGAAGCAGCTTCTTACAGCAACTACCAGGCAATTGTAGTTTTAGACAAAAATGCTTATTTTCAAGGAGAGCAAGTTACAGGAAAAGTAGTTTTAGGGCGTTACGATGAAAATACTAAACCATCTGGTTTCTCAGGTCCTGGTAAAATTGTTAACGGTCAAGCTATGATTTCATTAACTGCAGGTGGTGTTGGAGAGCAAACAATTGGCGGTCAATTTACTTTTACAGAAGATGGAAAAACAATTCCTTTGAAATTCTCAGGGAAATATGTAGTTGTTCCTAAGCCAAATTCAGCGACTATTTCTGCTGATAAAATGAACGTAGTGTATAGAGGAGTTACAAATCCAATCTCTGTATCATTCGCTGGTATTTCAGATAAAGATGTAAATGCTTCCGCTCCAGGTTTGTCTAAAGTTGGAAATGGAAAATATGTGATGAGTCCGCAAGGAGGTAATGAGGTAGTAATTAATGTTACTGGTAAATTACCTAATGGACAAACTGTTTCAGATAAAAGAGTATTTAGAATTAAAGGTATTCCTGGTCCAACAGGAACAATTAGAGGGGAAATGGGTGTTGTAAAAGGGCCTAAATCTAACCTTGAAATTGCGACAGTTGGTGCTAAATTAGTTGATTTTGATTTTGATGTTAATCTTGAAGTTGTTGGGTTTAATTTAAAAGTTACAGGTCAGTCTACAGTAGTAGTTTCAGGTAATAAATTAAATGCACAATGTAAATCAGTTTTGTCTAAGGCAGTAAGAGGTGACCAAGTTACTATCTCTGAAATCAAAACTAAATTAGTAGGAGCAGGTAATTATTTGTTACCAAGAACAGCTCCAGTAATTTTTGAAATTCAATAAAAAATATTTTTTACCCAGAAGTTTAAATCAATTCTTATTAATGATACTATGATGAATATGAGAAATTTTTTGATAATGGCAATCGCTTTAATTGGAGGAGTAGCTTCTTATGCTCAGTCTAATTTGTTGAATGCTAGAATTCCTGAAGAAATTGGTTTAAAAACTAAAGCACAGCAAATCTCAGATAACGATAAACCTTTGGCTTATGGTTATGTACATGATAGAGATGTTTTGATGGGTAAAATGGTTTGGGAAATTATTGATTTAAGTGAACGAATTAACTTTCCACTTTATTTTCCAATAGATACTGCAAACATTGGTCCTGACAGACGTTCATTGTATGATGTTTTGACCAGAGCTATTAAAGAAGAACGTATCACTGAGGTTTATGCGGATAGTTATTTTAATACTAAAAAGACCTATAAAGATATTCAAGCTTCTTTAAGTAGAATTGATACTACAGATGCCGGTAGAGAGCAAATTAATGCTGGACAAAAAATATCTGAAGAATACATTATGAGATCTGATTTAACAGCTCAGGATGTTACGCAATATAAGATTAAAGGTTTCTGGTATTTTGATAAACGTCAAAGCGAATTAAAGTACCGTCTTTTAGCTATCTGTCCAGTTACGCCTGATGTGTACACGATGAATAGTGAAGAGAAAGATTATATTGAATTATTCTGGATTTTCTTCCCAGATGCTAGAGAGGTTTTGCATGAAGCTAAATCTTTCAACAATAAAAATTCGGCTATGCCAATTTCTTTTGATCAAATTCTTAATGCTAGACGTTTCAATAGCGTGATATACAAAGAAGAAAATGTATATGGCGATAGAGAAATTAAAGAATACATGAAAGATAATGCTCAAAATCAATTGTTAGAAGCAGAGCGTGTTAAGGAGAAAATTCGTGATTTTGAATCCGATATGTGGAATTATTAATTTCCATTCTAACTTATATAAAAACTCTTACCTGATGGTAGGAGTTTTTTGTTTTATGTATTTTTGTCCTTTATTTGAAAATGATGATCGATTATTTAATTGTAGGTTGTGGATTAGCTGGAATTTCTTTTGCTGAAGTAGCTTTAGCTAATAACAAAAACATTTTGGTGTTAAGTGATGAATCTCAAAATTCATCCAAAATTGCAGGAGGATTATACAATCCTGTTATTTTAAAGCGTTTTAGTGAAGTTTGGCAGGCTCAGGAGCAATTGGAGTTAATGAATCAATTTTACGCTCATTTGAAGCTCAAAATTCCAGTGACGGTTGATTTTAAGAAGCCTATTTTGCGTAAATTCTTTTCTATCGAAGAACAAAATAATTGGTTTGCCGCATCTGATAAACCCGCTTTAGCTCCTTTTTTGTCCAATACCATTATCAAAAAAAAATATGTTGGTATTGATTCGCCTTTTGATTATGGCGAAGTTTTGCATACGGGTTATGTAGATACAGCCTCTTTATTGGAACAATACAAGGCGTATTTAATTAAAGAACAGTTTTTATTGCAAGAAACTTTCGACTATCAGGCTTTAGAAATACTTTCTGATGGTATTCGATATAAACATATTGAAGCCAAACATATCATTTTTGCCGAGGGTTTTGGTTTGCATGCTAATCCTTATTTTAATCATTTGCCTTTGGATGGAACTAAAGGCGAATTGTTTATTATAAAAGCACCCGATTTGGATTTGGATGTAATTGTGAATACCAGTGTGTTTATACTTCCGTTGGGAGATGGTTTATTCAAAGTAGGAGCAACCTACAATTGGAAAGACAAAACCGATTTGCCAACTGAAGAAGGTAAACAAGAATTGGTAGAGCGTATCAAGGAAATTATCAATTGCGATTTCGAAATCGTATCTCATTTTGCAGGTGTTCGACCTACAGTAAGAGATCGAAGACCTATAGTAGGAACGCATCCTAGTAGTAACTCTGTCCATGTATTAAATGGTTTAGGTACTAGAGGAGTGATGCTTGGTCCTGCAATGGCAAAAGCTTTATTTGAAAATATAGAAAAAGGAGTTCCTTTATCTAAAGAAATAAATAGTAGCCGATTTGTAAAACGAAAAAGCTAGTTAGGCTTTGTAATTGGGGTCATAGTGCACAAACATATTGATGTATATGTTTCTTGACCACCTTAATACTAAAGTGCCCAGTACAGTAAGTGTAGCAACAATAGCTATAAATGCTGTTTTGATAGACGCCCCAAGAAAAACATAAGAAATAATAAATGTGGCGATTCCTATCGCTACATTTAGCGCATAACTTACGTACATAGCTCCATAGAAAAAGGATGGTTCTATTTGATATACAAAACCACAATGGGAACATTTAGGGTTCATTTTTAAAACCTTAGTGATATTAAATGGGTTTTTGTCTTCATACATGCTTTCATTTTGGCATTTCGGACAAGTTCCTGTTAAAATACTATTTAGTTTGGATCCTTTTTTTAACATTTGCAAAAATTTTTAGTAAAGGTACATTTTTAGTGAAAGTACCAATGTAACAATAGTCACAAAAATATGCTTAATATTCACAATTTATCGGTTTCTTTTGGTGGTACTTATTTGTTTGAAGAAGTAACCTTTCGATTAGGAGCTGGAGATAGAGTTGGTTTGGTTGGAAAAAATGGTGCCGGAAAATCGACCATGTTAAAAATGCTGGCCGGTGATTTCAAACCCGATTCAGGAGTAATTTCTCAGGAGAAAGATATCCGCATGGGATTCCTGCGTCAGGATATTGATTTTGAAAGAGGAAGAACGGTTCTTGAGGAAGCTTATGAAGCTTTTACCGAAATTAAAATTGTAGAAAAAAAATTAGAAGAAATCAATCATCAATTGGTCACCCGTACCGATTATGAAAGTGAAGAGTATGGAAAAATCATCGAAGATCTATCCGATTACACTCATCGTTTTGAATTACTAGGTGGTTATAACTATGTGGGCGATACCGAGAAAATTCTTTTAGGTTTAGGTTTTAAAAGAGAGGTTTTCAACAATCAAACGGAGACTTTTTCGGGTGGATGGAGAATGCGTATCGAGTTGGCTAAATTATTATTGCAAAATAACGATGTGTTATTACTGGATGAGCCTACGAACCACTTGGATATCGAAAGTATCATTTGGTTAGAAAATTTCCTTCGTAATTATCCGGGAGTGGTGGTAATTGTGTCGCACGATAAAATGTTTCTGGATAATGTAACCAATAGAACTATCGAAATTTCATTAGGAAAGGCTTATGATTTCAACAAGCCGTATTCGCAATATTTAGAATTACGTGAAGAGCTTCGTGAAAAACAATTGGCTACCCAGAAAAATCAGCAGAAAAAAATTGAAGAAACTCAAAAACTGATTGACAGATTCCGTTATAGTGCGACTAAATCTTCAATGGCGCAGTCTTTAATCAAAAAACTGGATAAAGTAGAACGTATTGAAGTAGATGAAGACGATAATTCGGTAATGAATATTTCGTTTCCAGTTTCTAAAGAACCAGGAAAAGTGGTTATCGAAGCTGAAAATGTAACCAAAGCTTACGGCGATAAAACAATTTTAAAAGACATTTCTTTATTGGTAGAACGTGGGAGCAAGATTGCTTTTGTGGGACAAAATGGTCAGGGAAAATCAACTTTTATAAAAGCCTTGGTTAACGAATTTGAATACGAAGGAAACATCAAATTAGGACATAATGTGCAATTAGGATATTTTGCCCAAAATCAGGCAGAATATTTAGATGGTGAAATCACTCTGTTACAAACTATGGAAGACGCTGCATTAGATAGCAATCGTTCTAAAGTGCGTGATATGTTAGGTTCTTTCCTGTTCCGTGGTGATGATGTAGAAAAGAAAGTGAAAGTGCTTTCAGGAGGAGAGCGAAACCGTTTGGCATTGTGTAAATTGTTATTACAGCCTATCAATGTTCTTTTGATGGATGAGCCTACGAACCACT
>JALRGZ010000295.1 GCA_023253295.1 Flavobacterium sp. | reverse complement strand
ACATTCAAAAAACTATTTTCAAAAACCAAATAGTATTGAATGGGTTTTCCGTATTCGGTTTCCATCTTTGAGAGTACGCCTTCGTATTGCATTAAGTTTGAATTTTAAAAAGTTTGCTATTTCGTAAATTTTCCTATTTTTGGTAAAGTTATTACTCCTTGAGTAATTTTCATAACCCTATTTTTTCTAAAATGCCAAAACAGCTCATTAATTCATTCGCCTCTTGGGTTTTAAAACAACGAATCCATCAGATTGAACTTTTCCTGAAATACCCTAATGAGGTTCAGGAAGAATTACTTATGAATTTAATTGCTACCGCAAAAAACACTGAGTTAGGCAAAAAATACGATTATGCTTCGATAAATTCTTATGCCACTTTTGCAGAAAGAATTCCTGTTTCAACTTATGAAGAATTACAACCTTTAATTGAAAGAACGCGACAAGGCGAGCAAAATGTTTTTTGGGAATCGCCAATAAAATGGTTTGCTAAATCCAGCGGAACTACCAACGCCAAAAGCAAATTTATTCCGGTAAGCTATGAAGCGTTGGAAGATTGTCATTACAAAGGAAGCAAAGATTTATTGTGCCTGTATCTTAACAATAATGAAAACTCAGAACTGTTCACAGGTAAGAGTTTACGCTTAGGTGGAAGTTCTCAAATTTATGAAGACAACAATAGTTTCTTTGGAGATTTGTCGGCTATATTAATCGAAAACATGCCTATATGGGCAGAATTTAGCAGTACACCAAGCAACAAAACCTCGTTAATGAGCGAATGGGAATCCAAAATGGCTGCCATTATCAACGAAACCAAAAGAGAGAATGTAACCAGTTTTGCCGGTGTTCCTTCTTGGATGCTCGTTTTAATGAACAAAATGCTGGAAGAAACGGGTCGAGGAAATTTATTTGAACTTTGGCCAAATCTTGAGGTATATTTTCATGGAGGAGTAAGTTTTAATCCTTACCGTGAACAATACCAACGTTTACTTCCCAAAAAAGAATTTAAATATTACGAAATATACAATGCTTCCGAAGGTTTTTTTGCCATTCAGGATTTGAATCATTCGAGCGATTTATTGTTAATGCTGGATTATGGTATTTTCTACGAATTTATTCCAATGGATACTTTTGGTAGTTCAAATCAAAAAGTTGTCCGTCTAGCCGATGTAGAACTGAATAAAAACTATGCTGTGGTTATTACCACTAATTCCGGTTTATTCCGCTATTTAGTGGGTGACACAGTGCGTTTTACATCACTTTATCCATTTCGCATCAGAGTTACCGGAAGAACCAAACATCATATCAATGTTTTTGGTGAAGAATTAATGGTCGAAAATACCGATCAGGCATTAGCCAAAGCATGTAAACTTACTGAAACCGAAATTATTGATTATACCGTTGCTCCCATTTTTATGAATGGGAAAGAAAAAGGAGCTCACGAATGGATGATTGAATTTAAGAAAAAGCCAGCCAATATGGCTATTTTCCAAAAAGTTTTAGATGAAACTTTACAAACGCTCAATTCCGATTACGAAGCCAAACGTTACAACAACATGACATTAAACCCATTAGTTATTAATGTTGCTCGTGAAAATCTATTTTACGATTGGCTAAAAGACAATAATAAACTTGGCGGACAACATAAAATCCCGAGATTGTCGAATCAAAGAGATTATCTGGAACAATTGAAAAGCATGAACGAAAAAGTGATTGTTTAAATCCATAAAAAAACCTTAGTTAGTTGAACTAAGGTTTTTTTAAAAAAGATTATCGATATATTATTGATTTGGATTTTTATCAAAATTCACCATCCAATTTATCCCAAACTTATCGGTAAACATCCCAAAATAAGCTCCCCAAAACGTATCATTCATCGGCATATAAGCATTTCCACCAGCTGACAATCCATTAAAAATTCTATCGGCTTCTTCTTTACTTTCCACATTGATCGAAATAGACATATTCCCTCCAAAAACCACATCGCCACTGGCAGAGTTACTATCACTTCCCATTAACATTGTTCCTCCAATAGGTAAACAAACGTGCATGATTCGATTACCCTCTTCTTCAGATAATTGAGGTGTATTATCTCCCGAAGGCATTTCATTAAATTTCCCGATATATGGAAATTCACCTCCAAAAACAGATTTATAAAACAAAAATGCCTCTTCGCAATTACCATTAAAAATTAAATAAGGATTAATTGTTGCCATAATACTTTATGATTGATTGATTGATTATTATTTCTAAACTAAAATTACTTTTTAAGATAATTTGGTATAATCCATAAACAAAACACCCCATCGGTGTCCGTCTAAATCTGCAAAACCACAGCCATACATCCACCCCTGATTCAATGCCGGTTTCGAAAAAACATTCCCACCTGCCTGTTCCGCTTTATAAGCAATAGCATCCACTTCTTCCCAACTTTCAGCATCTATCGAAATCAGCATCTCTGAACTTTTATGAGCGTCTGTAATATCGTTTTTTATAATATCCTCAAACAGCTTTTCTTCAAATAACATAATAACAAAATTATTCGCCCCCACTAACATACAGGTCGAAAATTCAGTATCATGTTCTTCATTAAAAGTAAAACCAATTTCAGTAAAAAACCTCTTAGATCGTTGTATATCTTTTACAGGAAGATTAAGCCATATTTGTCTTGCCATTAGGATTAATTATTTTCTACATATTTTTTAAAATTATTCAATATTGCCTGCCAACCCAGCTGTTGCATTTCTTCTGGATGAGTCGATTCCGGATCAAAAGATTCAGTGATAACAACATTTTCTCCTTGCCCTTCAAAAACAATAATCACCTTTCTGCCATCATCCATTACATATTCGATTAATTTCTGGTTCTCGACAGCAGAGTAAATTCCTCCAAAATCAAAACTCATACTTCCATCTTTGGCAGCCATCGTAGTACTAAATTTCCCTCCCTCTCTCAAATCATTTTCTGCTTTGGGAGCATACCAGTCATCAGAAGCAAAACACCATTTTGTAATATGTTCCGGCAATGTCCATAAATTCCAAATTTTATCAGGAGAAGCCTGTATTGTTGTTTGTACTGTTATCATATTTTTCAAATTCAATTTGCTTCATAAAAGTACAATTTTAAATCTATAACCATAAAAAAACCTTAGTTCAAAATCAGAACTAAGGTTTCCTAAATGTTATTTTTTTGTTTTTTAGATTTCGTCCATCATGTCAATATGACGATCGTGATAACCCAATAAATACAAAACTCCATCCAATCCTAAACTAGAAATAGAGGTTGCTGCGCTTTCTTTTACTGTGGGTTTAGCATGAAAAGCAATTCCTAATCCTGCCAGATTAATCATTGGTAAATCATTTGCTCCATCACCTACAGCGATAGTCTGATTGATGTGAATACCTTCTTTTTCGGCAATTGCTTTTAAAAACTCTGCTTTCTTCTTACCATCAACAATTTCACCTATATAATTCCCTGTCAATTTACCATCTTTAATTTCCAATTCATTAGCATGAACATAATCAATTCCTAATTCTCTTTGCAAATAATGTCCAAAATACGTAAAACCTCCTGACAAAATAGCGGTCTTATAACCGTAGTATTTCAAAGCTTTCATCAATCGGTGAGCTCCTTTGGTAATTGGCAAATTGACCGCTACATTATGCAGTACATCTTCACTTAAACCTTCCAGCAAAGCCATACGTTTTTTAAAGCTTTCGCTAAAATCTATCTCGCCATTCATCGCTGATTCAGTAATTGCTTTCACCTGTTCTCCTACTCCCGCCAACTCTGCTAATTCATCAATTACTTCAGTCTGAATTAAAGTAGAATCCATATCAAAACAAACCAAACGACGATTTCTTCTGTAGATATTATCTTCTTGGAAAGAAATATCTACATTTAACGTTCTGGAAACCTCCATAAAATTGGCTGTCATTGCTGTTTTATCCACAATTTCTCCTGAAACCGACAACTGCACGCAAGAACGCGGATAAGCTTCCTCTTCTACAATGGATGTACGTCCTGTTAATCTTTTTATGGAATCAATATTTAAATTTTGGTCAGACATTATTTTTGTTACAGCTGCCAATTGTGATGCTGCTAATGTTTCACCTAAAATATTAATAATGTAACGTTGTTTGGATTGTGCTTTTACCCAACTTTCGTAATCAGCAATTGTAATTGGAATAAATTTTACTTTAATTCCTAATTCGTATGCCTTAAACAACAAATCTTTTAAAACAGGAGCTGAAGAAGAACCTGCTTCGATTTCGAACAAAATCCCTAAAGACAATGTATCATGAATATCGGCCTGACCGATGTCTAAAACAATGGCATTATAGGTTGCCAATACTGATGTTAAACCAGCTGTTACCCCTGGTTTATCCTGACCAGAAACTTTTAATAAAATTATCTCTTTATCTTCAATTGCCATTTTTATTCTATATTGATTTAGAAGCAACAAAAATCGATAATATATTGCGTATAAAAAAGAAGATTTGGTGTTTTTTGCGTTAAGAATTTATACATTGTTTCTGCAAGACTACATAATAAAAAATCCAGTGAACGATAAGGATGTCGAGGATGAATACACAAAA
>JALRGZ010000288.1 GCA_023253295.1 Flavobacterium sp. | reverse complement strand
AAAGCATTTGGAGATGTAGTAGCGCGTTTTGAACCAATAACTTCAGAGAATTTGTATTTAGCCAAATCAAGTCGCGATGTAGTATATAAACAACTATTGGCTGATTTAGGGGAAGCAGCAACATTAGTTCCATGGGCTGGTGAATCAGCTAATACAGCCACAGTCGAGCAGGTTAATAAAACGTTTGTTAAGGCTTTTCGTGCTCGTTTAGCAATGGCAGCAAGCGGATACCAAAGATACCCTGATGCGGTTCGCAGAAGTACAGATCCTGATTTGTCTGTAGAGAAGATGTATCGATTGGCTTTAGATGAATGTAAAAGTGTTATCAGCAGCGGTACAGCTCATTTAGAATCTACATTTGAAACTCTATGGAAAAAATACAATCAGGAAATTTTAACAGCAGGAAGTGAATCACTTTGGGAAATTCCTTTTGCTTCAGGTCGTGGTCGTATGCTTTTTACGTTTGCGGTTAAACATTCGGGAGTGGATCAGTTTCAGGCTCAAGGAGCTAGAGGAGGAAGTGCAGGTCCTTTACCAACTGTTTTTTATGACTATGATGAAAAAGATACCCGTAGAGATGTGACTTGTGTACCTTATAAATGGGGAACTCCAACTAATGAAATTGCAAAGCAGGAACTTGTTAAATCAGATACTTGGTATTTTGGAAAATTCCGTTATGAATGGATGACCAGAAGAGTTACTTCAACTAATGATGATGGGGTTAATAAAATATATATGCGTTATGCCGAAGTACTTTTAATTGCTGCTGAAACAGCCAATGAATTAGAAGGGCCATCTGCTGCTGCACCTTACCTGAAAGAAATTCGTAGAAGAGCATTCCCTACAGCTTTGCATGCTCAAAAAGTAGATAGCTATGTTAATGCTTTAACGAGCAAAGAAGCTATGTTCAATGCAATTGTTGATGAACATAAATTTGAATTTACAGGCGAGATGGAACGTAAACAAGCTTTAATACGTTGGAATTTGTTAAAAACAAATTTAGAACAAGCTAAAGTGAAAATGACCAATTTTAAAAATCGTTTAGGAGAATATGCTGATGTTCCAACTACTTTGTATTACAAGTATAAAGCAGATAATATTACTTTGGATATTTATGGATTGAATAGAGGTGAAGTTACTAATCCGGGGAGTACATATACTAGTTTTAACTGGACTAAGTTTGATGATGAAGCTTCAAAACCAAAGGTAATTAATCTTTTTATTGAAGGGGTAAATCCTGATGATAGACAGTTTTGGCCAATTTGGCAAGTTTTCATTACAAGTAGCAATGGAGCTTTGGTTAATGATTATGATTATGGGGCTAATTAAGAAATAATAAATTATAATTATTATGAAAAACATAAAATATATATTTAAAGGATTATTAACCTCTCTATTACTGTTGTTAACAGTGTCTGGTTGTGAAAGTTATACCACCGATGTGATAGATGAGTTATTGGTGTCAAGAGCTTTTTCTCCTCTTGATTTAAAAGCCTTTGTTAGAAATCAGACTAATGTAGAGTTAAATTGGACAACTCGTGATGATGCAGATCATTATGTAGTTGAATTTAGTGCCGATGATGAAACTTTTTCAAGCATTTTTAAAACAGTTAATGTTTTAGCAACAGAATTACCTGTGACGATTGCTTTAGAAGGTGAAACAAAATATTCGATTAGAGTAAAAGCAGTTAGTTCTAAAGGTTTAGAGGATTCTAAGTGGTCTATTGTAACAGCTACAACTCTTTCTGAGCAGATTTTTACCAGTATTGTTAATGGGGATATTTTGGCTAATGAAGCTACACTTCGTTGGACACCAAATAGTACTGTAACTCAAATTACGTTATCACCGGGAGATATTACTCATGTAATTACAGCTCAGGAAAAAATTGCCGGAGTGGCAACAATCACAGGCTTGACAGGTGAAACCTCTTATACGGCAACTTTGCTCAATGGAACTAAAAAGAGAGGAATATTATCTTTTACCACTGCTGTTGATGTTGTAGGTAAAACAGTTGTAAAACCAACAGATGATTTGTCTCAAAAAATCGCAAATGCTGCATCTGGTGATATTTTGGTTTTGGAACCTGGAGATTATACGGTTTATTCAGGTGAAGTTGTTTTGAATAAATCGATTACTATTAGAGGCCAGTACACTTATGATAAACCACTTTTACATGTTAAATTTAAATTGTCATCCGGTTTGGCTAATTTATCTTTGATAGATTTAGATATCAGTGGTAAAGACGCTCAAGGTATTGTTTTAACAGATGCTTATGCCATTTCTTTAGGTGATGCAAATACAACATATGGAGATATATTGGTAAGTGGTTGTAAAGTGCATGATTTTGATCGCTCATTGGTTTATGGATCTGTTTCGGGTTCAAAATTAAATTCTTTTACAGTAGAAAATACTATTGTCAAAAATGTTAATATTACTGCGGGTGCTGATTTTATTGATTTTAGATCGGCCTATGTGGGGGCAATAAATCTTAAAAATTCTACATTTGATAGCTGTTCAATAGGACGTGATTTTGTTCGTGTTGACGCTGCCGCAGGGTTTACAGCTACTGGTTTAACTACGAATATCTTAATAGATGGTTGTACACTTTATAATGTTTCATCTAATGTGGCAGGCAAAAGAATTCTTTATGTTCGTTTTGTTTCGAATGCGATAACAGTTAAGAATTCTATTTTTGCAAATACAATAGCTATTTATTCGAATCAGGCAACAACTTCCTCTCCGGTATTTTTAAACAACAATTATTTTGGGGCTGACGGACTTATTACAACCAATACCAAATACGATTCGTCAACTAGTTTTACGACTTTAGATCCGGGATTTGCTAATGCGGCAACTGGAGATTTTACAATTAGTAATCAAACTTTAAAGGATAATAATATTGGTGATCCGCGTTGGATTGAATAAAAGTTAGAAAATATATATCAAATAATAATCTAAGGGGCATACAGCAGGCATGCCCCTTTAGTTTAAAATAATTATGGAATTAGTATGATTTTTAGTGCTGATTTCATAACTAAATAATGAAAGTCATGAAAAATATTTTAAATATATTCTTAATTCTTATTACACTTTTTTCTTGTTCGAAAGATGATGTAAAAGCTTCAGAAAGTACAGATGATAACATCGTTTATGTTACTTCGGTTAGTATAATAGGTACTGATATTACAACCGGTACCACGACTCAGTTGAATGCTACTGTTTTGCCTTCGGATGCAACTTCAAAAACTGTAGTTTGGAGTTCTTCAGATACAAGTATAGCGACGGTTTCTTCATCCGGTTTGGTGACAGCCCTTAAAAACGGAACAGTTACTATTAAAGCTGTTGCAACGGATAAAAATACTGTTCAAGCTTCAAAAACAATTACTATTTCATCTTTTACTACTGCTCCAGTTTATGATTATACGGTTTCTAATCCCACGGAATTACTAACGGCTCTATCTAAAGTAAAAGCTGGTGAAACCATTTATTTAAATGGAGGAAATTATGTGATGAATGCTAAAATTACAATTAGTGCATCGGGTACTTTGGGGAATGAAATAAAAATTTTAGGGCAAATGAATGGAACTCGTGCTAAATTAGATTTTTCGTCCATGGCAGAAAGTTCTTCGAATCAAGGAATAGTTGTGTCTGGTAGTTATATCCATATTAAAGCGATAGATGTTTATAATGCAGGTGATAATGGCATGCAAGTAAAAGGTAATAATAACACCATTGAATTTTGTACTTTTTCGGAATGTGCTGATACGGGTTTGCAAATTGATAATGGAGCTGCTAATAATACTATTTTAAATTGTGATTCTTATTTCAATGCCGATTCAACTCTTGAAAATGCCGATGGTTTTGCCTGTAAATTAACAGCTGGGACGGGGAATAAATTTATTGGTTGCAGAGCCTGGCAAAATCTCGATGATGGTTGGGATGGTTATTTAAAAGGAACTGATAATATTACAACGACTTATACTAATTGTTGGGCCATTAAAAACGGTTATTTAAAAATTGGCGATGCTGGTCTTGGCGATGGAAATGGTTTTAAAACCGGAGGAAGTGATTTGAAAGATTTAAAGCATAATGGAATTTACAAAAACTGCATTGCTGCCGGAAATAAAGCGGACGGTTTTGATCACAATAGCAACAGAGGTAATGTTGAAATTTACAATTGCTCAGCATATAGCAATGGGAATAATTATAATTTCAGCAGTACGAACCCATTGGCAAAACTAACAATTAAAAATTCTTGTGCTATTGGAGCTTATGGAAGTGTCAAAGCGGATGTGTTGGATGTTACCAATAATGGATGGCAAAACGGTTTAGTTACTGATGCTACTGATTTTGAAAGTATTGATATCAGTCAATTGATCCAGGCTCGTAAAGCAGATGGGAGTTTGCCGGATGTGACTTTTATGAAATTAAAAGCGACCAGTGATTTAATTGATAAAGGTGTTGTGGTTGATGGAATTCCTTATTTAGGAACAGCTCCGGATTTAGGTGCATTCGAATTGAAATAATAATTTTTTCAGCAAAAAATATATTCCTAAAAGCATAACTAATATTCAATTAACGGTGTTTTTAGGAATTGTTTTTTTAAATTGAACTTTTGTAAAAAAAAAAGGAAATTTAAATGAAGAAAAAGAATCTTGGTTATAAAAATATTGGTTTATATCAGTTGTTGATGTGGGTAAGTATATTCTTTTTTCAAAATACAAATGCTCAATATTTAAAGGGACTTACACAGCAAATAGATACTTCGTATACTAATTACAGCGCCTTTCAAAAAACCGTAAAAACGCATCCTAATGCGACTAGGGTAGTGGACACGCATTTTGATTTTGTCAAACAAAAAAAAGATATTGTTTATTGTAATTATGGCAAACGCAAAATGAAATTGGATGTTTTTTATGATAAAAATGTGAAGCAAAAACAAATTGCTATAATAATCATTCATGGTGGTGGATGGCGTTCAGGAAGTCGTCGACAACATCATCCTATGGCGCAAAAGTTAGCCAGTTTAGGGTATGTATGTTTTACACCTGAGTACCGACTTTCTAC
The DNA here is from genome assembly GCA_023253295.1 of Flavobacterium sp. GTDB lineage: Bacteria > Bacteroidota > Bacteroidia > Flavobacteriales > Flavobacteriaceae > Flavobacterium. The sequence goes on along the minus strand of JALRGZ010000288.1, from coordinate 3,279 downwards.
CGAAGCTCTTTTTCCAGCTGCTATTTATGATATCAAAGCAGCGATACGCTGGGTTCGAAAAAATGCGGGAAAGTATAATATAAACCCTAATCAAATTGTATCACTTGGATTTTCAGCAGGAGGAGAAATGGCAGCTTTTATGGGAACAACCGGGAATATGCCTCTTTTTGAAGGCGTAGTGACCAATTCGGATTCACAGTCTCAGGTAAATGCTGTAGTTGATATTGATGGGACATTATCGTTTGTGCATCCGGATGGAGGAGAAGGTGATGATAGTAAAAGTATTTCTGCAGCGACTTATTGGTTTGGTTATTCTAAAAAGGAGAATCCGAAATTATGGGAGGCTGCTTCGCCATTGAGTTATGTAAGTACAGCTACTCCGCCTACTTTGTTTATTAATAGTTCAGTAGCTCGCATGCATGCCGGACGAGAGGATTATATAAAGGTTTTGGATGCTAATGGGGTTTATTCTGAAGTGCATGAATTTGAAAATTCCCCTCATTCGTTTTGTCTTTTTAATCCTTGGTTTGAACCAACCGTTGGTTACATAGATGGTTTCTTGAAAAAAGTTTTTAAGAACCAAGTTGATTAAATTATCTAAAGTGATTTTACTAAATAGCTAAAAAATAATAAAGCCGCAGAAATTTTTTCTTGCGGCTTTATTATTTTGAAATTTTTCCCTTTGCACGGGCGGAGGGATTCGAACCCCCATCAACGGTTTTGGAGACCGCTATTCTACCCTTGAACTACGCCCGTAGGTTTTAAAAACAGCAGTAAAACCGCCATTTCTGCACGCAAATATAGACTTATTTAGATGAAAAACTAATGTTTAAGTCTGTCTGAAATGAATAAAAATGCGTTCATTTTTATAAGTAGTTGTTAATCCGTAAATTATAATTAGCTTTTTTTTAAAAGATGTGAAGATTTTTCAAATAATTCTAAAGTCAACCTGGTAAAATATTATGTCTATAAAAGTATAATAAACTTTGTAAGAGTTTTTATTAGTCTTTTTTAGCTGTTTATTTAAATTGTTAACTATTTGAAAATGAGTAGTGTTTCGGTTTTGTTGTGTTGTAATTTTTTATATATTTGATATTCTTTAAATTTAAAACATTATGTATGAGTCAGTTACAATAACAAAAGATGACTTGCAAATACGCACTTCCTATTTGCGTAAAATAGCAAGCGAAAAAAAAATCAGATTTGGTTGGGAAGATTTAGGGACCCACTTTGAGCTATTTATGGAAGAAGAATCAGGAATTAGGATTTTAGATGAAATTGTATTAGCAAGTGGAGTACCAACCTTAGAAAGGACTCATTGGTTTTATGATATCATCGAAAAAGAACTAGAAAGATACTAGTTTCTATTGTAACACAAAAAAAACGAGCCATTAAATTTAATCTAATGGCTCGTTTTTTTTATTTTAAAATCAAATTGATTTTGTCTAATTCCTCTGTGCTAAAGTTGGTATTGTCTAAGGCTTTAATCGAATCAATAATTTGTTCCGGTTTACTGGAGCCAATTAATACCGAAGTAATACGCTCGTCTCTTAAAATCCATGCCAGAGCCATTTGAGCCAATTTTTGTCCTCTTTCTTGCGCCAATTGATTTAATGCTACAATTTTTTCAAGTCTTTCAGGAGTTATGTGGTCAGCATTTAGGAATTGTCCGCTAGTCGCCACTCTGGAATCCGCTGGAATTCCGTTTAAATATTTATCTGTTAATAAGCCTTGTGCCAAAGGAGAAAACGGAATACAGCCTACTTTTTCTTTGCCTAATAAATCCAAAAGTCCATCCTCAACCCAGCGTTCAAACATCGAATACTTAGGTTGGTGAATCAGGCAAGGCGTTCCCATATCTTTTAGTATTTTGAATGCTTTTTCGGCTTCTGCTGGTTTATAATTTGAAATCCCTACATACAAGGCTTTTCCTTGTTGAACAATTAAATTCAATGCAGCCATAGTTTCTTCCAGCGGAGTTTCAGGGTCAGGCCTATGATGGTAAAAAATATCAACATATTCTAGATCCATTCTTTTTAAACTTTGATCTAAGCTGGAAATTAAATATTTTTTTGAACCCCAATCGCCATAAGGACCGTCCCACATGGTGTAACCTGCCTTTGAGGAAATAATCATCTCGTCACGATAGTTTTTGAAATCTGTTTTTAAAATTTTTCCTAAACAGCTTTCTGCCGAACCCGGAGGTGGACCATAATTATTAGCTAAGTCAAAATGTGTAATTCCGTTGTCAAAAGCCGTTTTGATCAAATTGCGGCTGTTTTCAAAATTGCTGTTTTCTCCGAAATTATGCCAAAGTCCCAATGAAAAGGCAGAAAGTTTTAATCCTGAGTTGCCACATCGGCGGTATTCCATATTTTCGTATCGATTGGCTGCTGGTTGATAGGTCATTTTAAACTATTTTAAGTAATGATTTACGAAAATAGAATTTTTAGTTTAGAATAGGGAAGTAGGAAGCTGATTTTTTGAAAGGTAGATTTCAATTGTGTTGGATGCAAAAAAAAAGGCTCCTATTTCTATGAAGCTTTTTTAGTAGTCCGCCAGTGTCGGAGACCCGAAGCTGTGTTCGCCGCCGCGGATATGAATCCAACGATCTGCTTAATTGGTATAAACAAAAAAAGCTCCAGATTTCTCTGAAGCTTTTCTAGTAGCGGGAACAGGACTCGAACCTGTGACCTTCGGGTTATGAGCCCGACGAGCTGCCTACTGCTCTATCCCGCGATGTGCGTTTTGTATTTTCAGTATGTTTACTTAGTAGCGGGAACAGGACTCGAACCTGTGACCTTCGGGTTATGAGCCCGACGAGCTGCCTACTGCTCTATCCCGCGATGTTTCGGGTGCAAATATACGACCTAAATACGCATTTCACAAGTTTAATTTAAAAAATGTTTTATTTCGTCTATTGGCTTGATATGTCTACCTTTGCACAATTAAATACTATATTAAATGTCACATAAAGCAGGTTTTGTAAACATAATAGGGAATCCAAACGTTGGGAAATCAACGCTAATGAATGCCTTTGTTGGAGAAAGATTGTCCATTATTACATCAAAAGCACAAACAACGCGTCATAGAATCCTTGGAATTGTTAATGGAGAAGATTTTCAATTGATCTTATCCGATACTCCAGGAATCATCAAACCGGCCTACGAAATGCAGGAATCAATGATGAGTTTTGTGAAATCGGCATTTGAAGATGCTGATATTTTGATTGTAGTGTGGCAAATGAATATCTTGGTAGCGCCGCTGAATATTGCCCCA
>JALRGZ010000248.1 GCA_023253295.1 Flavobacterium sp. | reverse complement strand
CACTTAACTCTTTTGTGTCATAAGGATACTTATGTTTGTAGAAATGGAGTGTACTCTGTACACTTCATGCTCCACCATTAATCAAACATATACAAATAAATTTGAGATATACAACGTCGAATTTTAAAAAATCTTTTTATTTCGTCTATTGGCTTGATATGGTTGTTTTTAAGTGTAGTTTTTATTCTTTTGTCTCTGTACCATGCCGTTGTATATTTCATTTAAGCCAATATTGATTGGCTAATTTGAAATAACAAACGGTATGACTACCTTTGCAGCATTAAATAAAATAAAATGACAGCACATAAAGCAGGTTTTGTAAATATTATAGGGAATCCAAATGTTGGGAAATCAACATTGATGAATGCATTTGTAGGGGAAAGATTGTCTATTATTACCTCTAAAGCGCAAACTACTCGTCATAGAATTCTAGGAATTGTAAATGGTGACGATTTTCAAATGGTACTTTCGGATACTCCGGGAATCATTAAACCGGCATACGAAATGCAGGAATCGATGATGGATTTTGTGAAATCCGCTTTTGAAGATGCAGATGTTTTGGTGTATATGGTCGAAATAGGGGAGCAGGAATTAAAAGACGAAGCTTTCTTTAATAAAATTATCCATGCTAAAATTCCTGTGTTATTGTTGTTGAACAAAATTGATAATTCGAATCAGGAACAATTAGAAGAGCAAGTTGCTTTTTGGACTGAAAAAGTGCCTAATGCGGAGATTTTCCCAATATCAGCTTTGCAGAATTTCAATGTGCCGGAAGTTTTTGACCGAATTATTTCGTTGTTACCGGATTCACCACCTTATTATCCAAAAGACCAATTAACGGATAAACCGGAACGTTTTTTTGTGAACGAAATTATCAGAGAAAAAATCTTATTGAATTATAACAAAGAGATTCCTTATGCCGTAGAAATTGTTACGGAGGAATTTATTGAAACCGATACCATTATCCGAATTCGTTCTTTGATAATGGTAGAACGTGATACGCAAAAAGGAATTATCATTGGTCATAAAGGCGCTGCATTGAAAAAAGTAGGTGTGGAAGCCCGTGAGGATTTAGAGAAATTCTTTGGTAAACAAATTCATATTGAGATGTACGTAAAAGTGAATAAAAACTGGAGAAGCAACGCCAATATGTTAAAACGATTTGGGTATAACCAGAAATAGTAATCAGTGATTTGTTTTTAGTGATCCGTTCAACGCATTTTAAATACTGAATACTTAATGCTGTATACTGCAAACTAAAAGTGTACCTTTGCAAAAAATTTAAATAAAGCATTTTAGATTTTAGGTGATTCGGTTTTTAGGAAACTAATAATTTGAAATCTAGAATCTTAACATCGCCCTGAGTTTGTCGAAGGGCTAAAATTCAAAAAAATGAATAACATTGTTGCGATAGTAGGAAGACCTAATGTAGGGAAATCAACCCTTTTTAATAGGCTGATACAAAGAAGAGAAGCTATTGTAGATTCAGTATCTGGGGTTACCCGCGATAGAAACTATGGTAAAAGCGAGTGGAATGGAAAGGAATTTTCGGTAATTGATACCGGAGGATATGTGCGTGGATCGGAGGATATTTTTGAAGGCGAAATTCGTAAGCAGGTAGAATTGGCTATCGATGAAGCAGATGTGATTATATTTGTGGTGGATGTCGAAGAAGGCATCACACCAATGGATGAAACCGTGGCGAAGTTGTTGCGTAAAGTAACAAAACCGGTTTTATTAGCCGTAAATAAGGTTGATAATGCCATGCGTGAGAAAGATGCGGTAGAATTTTACAACCTTGGTTTAGGAGATTATTACACATTTGCCAGTATTTCAGGAAGTGGAACAGGGGATTTGTTGGATGCTTTGATTGAAGCTTTTCCAGAAAAACCGGAAGTGGTAGAAGAAGAAAAAGTATTGCCTCGTTTTGCAGTGGTAGGACGTCCTAATGCGGGAAAATCAAGTTTTATCAATGCCTTGATTGGTAAAGACCGATTTATGGTTACGGACATCGCAGGAACGACTCGTGATGCGATTGATACAAAGTTTGACCGTTTTGGTTTCGAATTTAACTTGGTCGATACGGCTGGAATTCGTCGTAAGGCTAAGGTGAAGGAAGATTTAGAATTCTATTCGGTGATGCGTTCGGTACGTGCGATTGAAAACCGCGCAACAGGTGCAGAAGATCGTATCACGCAAGAAATCAACCGCATTGCTGGTGATCCAAACGCGGCATTCAACAAGCGCCGAGAACTTGCAGCGGAACGCTCTGGCGTTCTAGGCCCAGAGTATGAGATTGCCATTTCG
>JALRGZ010000155.1 GCA_023253295.1 Flavobacterium sp. | reverse complement strand
AATTTGTTATTGGCAGATTGAATATCATATTAAATTTGATTTTATTAGGATTGTTTTTATATCGTTCACTAAATTTATCTGGAGAAACAGCTGCTGTTTCTGAGAAAGGTATTGGGATGTTTCTGCCTATTTTTGCAATCGTTGCATTAGTTTTAGCTAATAAAGCGATAAAAAAGGATGAAGATCTTGTAAAATCTGTGGACAGATTGAGGTAAACCTATAAATTTTAATTTATTAGTGCGAAGGAAACCCGAATTTATATTCGGGTTTTTTTGTTTTATTTTTTTTACATTTGATAATAATAGATTTTACTCATGAAAAAAACAATACGAATTCACTTAGCGGATGACCACAAAGTATTAATTGACGGTATGCGTACACTATTGAATTCGATACCTAATTTTAATGTTGTTGGTTTTTCTCTAAAAGGGACAACTCTTTACGAAGAAGTATCCAACAACTCAACTGATATCTTAGTCTTAGACATTAGCATGCCTGAAAAAGACGGCATCGAAGTATTAAAAGAATTTTCTAAAAAAGGGTTTCCCTGCAAAGTAATTGTCCTTTCTACCTATGATGACATTAAAATAATCGAAGAAGTCATGAAATTAGGCGCTAGCGGCTATTTGACCAAACAATGCGCAGGTGAGAATATTGTCGAAGCTATACAAGTTGTAAATACCGGTGAAGAATATTTCTCTAAACAAGTAAGAGAAACAATATTTAATTCGGCCACGAAAAAGAATCCAAAATTAAACAAGACCACTATTAATACCGAATATCAATTAACAGGAAGAGAAATTGAAATCATCACTTTGATTGCATTAGAATACAGTGGAAAAGAAATATCCGAAAAACTTTTTATCAGTTCCAATACTGTTGAAACACATCGTAAAAATATTTTAAAAAAATTAAACGCTAAAAACACTATTAGCCTAGTCAAATTTGCACTTAAAAACAATTTGATTAAACCATAAACCGAAGCTTTTCAATTGTTCAACATGTTTTACAAATGTTTTTATACCTCTTTATTAGTACTACTCTTGTTCAGTACCAATTCTTTGTTTTCACAAACGAAGAGTGAAACCTATGAAAACATTGCTACTTTAACACAAAAAGCAACTGATTTAATGAAGTTAGAGAAATTTGAAGAATCCTTAGTTCTCTCTCGTCAAGCTTTAGGCAGCGCAATAACCTTAAAAGATGACAATCTCATTGCAATAAATTACAATACTATTGCTGCAAATTTTGATCAACTTGGGGAATATGAAAAAGCCCTATTTTATTACAAAAAAGGAATCATCTATGCGAACAAAACAAATAACCAGCATCTAAAAAACTGGATATACAACAACCTTGGAAACATTTATTGTTTTGACAAAAAAGAATATAACAACGGTATTTATTACTATAAAAAATCACTGGCCTATAGCACAAAAATCGCAGATTCTTCTGAAATATTCTTAACCAAATTCAACATTGCATGGGCGTATTTTGATATCAACAAATTTGATTTAGGTCTTCCTTATTTGAATTATGTCAACAAATACCATAAAATTCACGGAGACGAATCAACTATTGTAGCATTAAATATGCTTAATGGCATGTATCAATCACATCTAAAGCATACTAACCGAGCAATTTTTTATTTTGAAAAAGCCATTCAATTAGGACAGGATGGTAGTGAAAAATCTGATTTATCCTATGCGCATCAGGAATATTCTAAATTTTTATTCCAAATAAAAAATTACAAAAAAGCCTATGAAAACCTAAATGCTTTCAATAAAATCACAAATGAGCTTAACAATGACGAAAAATTGAGAAAGCTTAATATGATGGGGATCAATATTGAAATTGATGAGTACAAAAGAGAAATTAACCACATCAAAACAGAATACAAAACCAACCATCAACTCTTATTAGAAAAGCAATCTAAAAACAGATTAATTAGTATCGTAATCATTTCAATCTTACTTTTAGTTATTGTTTTTTCCTATTTATATTTTCAAAACACTCAATTAAAACAAAAAAATAAGCTTAAAGAAATACAGAGTAAAATCCAGGAAAAAATCATTACGGCATCAATAAATGGTCAAGAAATAGAACGAAAAAGAATCGCATCATTTTTGCACGACAATATCAGTGCTTTACTTTCTTCAGCAGCATTACATCTAACTGTTTTTTCTACAAAAAACAACACTAATAGTGAAGAAATAACTAAAACCAAAGCCATTCTTATTCAAACACATTATAAAATCAGAGATTTATCACATCAACTTTTACCTTCATTATTAGCGCGTTTTGGATTATTTTATGCACTAAACGATTTATGCGAATCGAATACTAACTCCTCAATTCATTTTGACTATTCTAGCAATGTAGCCGACGAAACCCGTTACAATGAAGAATTCGAAATGAAAATGTATTTCATTATAAGTGAATTATTAAATAACATCATCAAGCACAGCCAAGCTACTAAAGCTAAAATAAACTTAAAAGAAATAGATTCAGAACTTCACATACTTGTAAAAGATAACGGGATAGGTTTTGAGATTAAAAATTATCGCACTATAGAAGGCTTTGGATTGAATCAAATTAAAGCTCGAATCAATACAATGAATGGTAAGTTCAGAATTATTTCAAAACCAGATAATGGCACCTCCATAAAAATTATAGCACCAATTGATTACAAAAGTTAACTAGACTCTTTTTTCTAATTCTATTATTTCCAAATCTTTGATTTTATCTCCCTCAATAACAAATCGTAACATGGTACGCACCTGATGAAAACCACTTTTACCACAGGCTCCTGGATTCATGTGTAAAAGATTGTGTTTTTTATCGAACATTACTTTTAAAATATGCGAATGTCCGCAAATGAACAATTGAGGCGGATTAGCAGCCATTTCGGCTTTAATTTTCGGATTGTATTTACCGGGATAACCACCAATATGCGTTATCCAAACCGACACACCTTCACACATAAAACGATTGTGTAAAGGAAATTCTAAACGCGCCTGAGCATCATCGATATTGCCGTAAACAGCACGCAGAGGTTTGTATTTTTTAAGGGTATCAGTTACTTTCAAATCGCCAATATCGCCTGCATGCCAAACCTCATCGGCTTGTTGAACATATTTTAAAATGGCATCATCAATATGGCTGTGCGTATCCGAAAGCAAAAGGATTTTTTTCATTAGAAAAGCTAAAAATTGTAAAACAACAAAGATACATGAGAGGAAAAAACTTTTAACCTTTTTGCAACATAAAAACTTTGTACCTTTGAAATTCTGAAACTTTGAGATAAAAAACTTGAGATATTTTATAAAATTAGCCTACAACGGAACCCCTTATCATGGTTGGCAAATACAACCAAATGCTGCTTCGGTACAAGAAACTTTGAATAAAGCTTTTTCTGTTTTATTATATTCAGAGATAAGTTTAATGGGAGCCGGACGCACGGACACCGGTGTTCATGCCAGAGAAATGTACGCCCATTTTGATTTTGAAACTCCTTTAGATATTCCAAAGTTAATTCATAAACTCAACTCCTATCTTCCTAAAGATATTGTTATTTATAACATATATGCCGTAGAGGAAGAAGCGCATTGTCGCTTTGATGCTACTAAAAGAACGTATGAATATCATATCAATATTTTTAAAGATGCTTTTTTACAAGAGCAGAGTTGGTATTTCAATCAAAGTCTGGATATTGAACTAATGAATGAAGCGGCTCAATTATTATTGAATTACACCGATTTTCAATGCTTTTCGAAAGTCAACACTGATGTCAACACCTTTGATTGCAGCATTTACGAAGCTTACTGGAAAAAGGAGGAAAACAAATTAATTTTTACTATTTCAGCCAATCGATTTTTACGAAACATGGTTCGTTCTATTGTGGGGACACTCGTAAATATTGGTTTACACAAAATAAATATAAACGATTTTATTGCTATTATTGAAAGTAAAAACAGAGAAAAAGCAGGATTTTCGGTTCCGGCTCATGGATTGTATTTAACTAAAATAGAATATCCTTATATAGAGGATTAGTCCTTAGTTCCCAGGCCATAGTTTAAAACTAAGGACTAAAAAACTAATGACTAAGAACTAAAATAAAAAAATGAAAGCAAAAGCATTTGACAAAAGATTATTTAAAAGAATATTACACTATACAAAACCTTATCAATGGCGTTTTAATGGCGTGGTGCTATTTGCCATTTCATTATCGATATTTTCAGCCTTAAGACCTTATTTATTGAAGCAAACAGTGGATAGTTATATCCAAAAAGAAGACGCTTCGGGACTTTTGTTCTACATCTGTTTGATGGGAATTGTGCTATTGCTGGAGGTTTTTTCTCAGTTTTATTTTGTGTATTGGGCTAACTGGCTTGGTCAGGATATTGTAAAGGACATTCGAATCAAATTATTCAGGCACATCCTGAGTTTTAGGATGAAATATTTTGATTTGGTTCCGGTAGGTCAACTCGTAACCCGCTCTGTATCTGACATCGAATCGATTGCTCGTATTTTTAGTCAAGGTTTATTTATGATTATAAGTGACATGATGAAAATGTTGGTTGTACTTATTTTCATGTTTTACATGAACTGGAAACTCACTTGGATAGTTATTGTTGCTATGCCTATTCTTGTGTACGTCACTCGTATTTTCCAACGCAAAATGCAAGTCGCTTTTGAGGAAGTACGCGCGCAAATTGCCAATATGAACACCTTCGTTCAAGAACGTGTTACCGGAATGAAGATTGTACAATTGTTCAACCGTGAAGAAATTGAATCACAAAAATTTAAAGACATCAACGAAAAACATCAAAATGCCTGGATTAAAACAATTCTTTACAACTCTATCTTCTTCCCTATTGCCGATATTATTTCGTCATTAACACTAGGATGTGTGGTTTTGTATGGAGGTATTAAAATCCTAAATGGTGATCATTTTACCACGTTTGGGGATTTGTTTTCATACACTATGTTTATCAGTTTACTTTTCAATCCTTTACGCCAAATTGCAGATAAATTCAATGAGATGCAACTCGGAATGATCTCGGCCAATCGTGTTTTTGAAATCATCGATACTCAGGATCAAATTCAGGATAACGGAACTATTGAAGCGCCAGTTTTTGATGGGAATATTACTTTCAAAGAGGTTCGTTTCAGCTATATCGATAATGAAGAGGTTATCAAAGGGATTAACTTAAAAGTAAATTCGGGGGAGACAATTGCTATTGTTGGTTCAACCGGTGCCGGAAAATCAACCATCATCAACTTATTGAATCGTTTTTACGAAATAAAAAGTGGTACTATTTGTATTGACAATATCAACATCGAAGATTATACGTTGAGTTCACTTAGAAAACAAATTGCAATTGTTTTACAGGATGTATTTCTTTTTGCAGATACCATTTACAACAATATCACATTAAACAATCCCGATATTAGTAGAGAAAATGTTTATGCTGCCGCAAAAGAAATAGGCGTACATGATTTTATTATGAGTTTACCCGATAATTATGATTTTGACGTAAAAGAACGCGGTGTGATGCTTTCATCCGGACAACGTCAATTGATTGCTTTTTTAAGAGCTTATGTGAGTAATCCAAGTATTTTAATTTTGGACGAAGCAACTTCTTCGATAGACACCTATTCTGAAGAATTAATTCAACGCGCTACCGAAACCATTACTAAAGGCAGAACTTCTATTGTAATAGCACATCGTTTAGCAACTATTGTCAATGCCGATAAAATTGTTGTAATGGACAAAGGTTTAATTGTTGAAGAAGGAACACACCAAGAACTGATTAATAAAGAATCCGGTTATTATAAAAACCTATACGATTCTCAATTTTCATTAGCTGAATAATTCAAAATGAGTAATTCTAACACCATATTACAAGCCAGGCAAATTAGCATTGGATACACCCACAAAAAAGAACAAAATATTGTGGCTACCAATATTGATTTGAAATTGGAAAAAGGAAAACTTGTAGCCCTAATTGGGGCAAATGGTATTGGAAAATCAACTTTGTTACGAACCATTACAGGCATTCAAAAACCTATTTCCGGAACTGTAATATTAAACGAAAAAGATATTCATCATATGAATCCTTTGGCTTTAGCCAAAAATCTAAGTGTCGTATTAACCGAAAAATTACCTCCAAGCAATCTTAGTGTTTTTGAACTTGTTGCTTTAGGAAGACAACCTTACACCAATTGGATTGGAACTTTAACCGAAGAAGACAAAGAAAAAGTAAGCCAAGCTTTAATGCTTACGCAAATTGAACATTTGACAAACAAAAGACATTACGAAATAAGTGACGGTCAATTACAAAAGGTTTTGGTAGCAAGAGCATTGGCTCAGGATACACCACTAATTATCCTTGACGAACCAACAACCCATTTGGATTTACTTCATAAAGTTGCCTTATTCAAACTCCTAAAAAAACTTACAAAGGAAACCGAAAAATGTATTCTTTTTTCCACTCATGATATTGATTTGGCCATTCAATTGAGTGACGAGATGATTATCATGACGCCCGAAATGATTGTTCAGGACCAACCCTGTAATTTAATTTCTAAAGGTGTTTTCAACACACTATTCAAGGACGAACATATTGTATTTGATGAAACTAAAGGAAAATTTATTATTTCTTAACCACAAAGATTTCACTAAGTTTTCCAAGATTTTTTTTTAAATTATTTAGAATTCCATTATTTTTTGAAATCTGACAACTGATTACATATTACTTCAAAAAAAGCTGTCTTTTCGCTTCCCCCACGACAAAAGCGACTGAATTTGCAATATTAAAACTTCTGATTTTAGTAGACATTGGAATTTTTAATTGGTTTTCTTTTGCAAATAAACTCAAAAATTCTTTACTCAAACCCACACTTTCTTTTCCAAAAACTAACCAATCTTCATCTTGAAATTCAATATCCAAATACGAATTATCAGCATGAGAACTCATCAGGAAAACTCTGGATTTATCCGGAATTTGCAGCATCCATTCGACTACATTTTGATATTCAATCACATCAAGATGCACCCAATAATCCAAACCGGAACGTTTCAAATTTTTGTCATTAATTACAAAACCAAATGGATGAATCAGGTGCAAGCGACTTTCGGTTCCTACACATAAACGTCCAATATTACCAGTATTATTTGGAATTTCAGGTTCTACTAAAACTATGTTTAACATATGCAATTTTAGATTTTAGATTTTAGATTTATTTAGCAATTTCTAAGAATTTTTGTCATTGTCATTGCAATTATTATCGCCTTTGGTATTGACTTTTTCATCGAGATTAAAATCAATGACTTCTTTTACTTCTCCAGCCTGCAAATCTCCAAGGAACACATTACCAATTCGTACACGAACTAATCGTAAAGTAGGAAAGCCAACCGCTGATGTCATTTTTCGTACCTGACGAAATTTACCTTCTCTAACAGCAATTGATGCCCAGGAAGTCGGGCCATGACGTTCATCTCTGATTTTTCGTCCTCTGTCTCCAAATTCCGGAATTTCAGGTATTAGTCTTGCTTCGCAGGGTTTTGTTTTATACTTCCCTTTCTTAGTACCAATTAGAACTCCTTTTTTAAGTTCGTCAACAGCTTCCTGAGTAATAATTCCATCAACCTGAACATAATACTCCTTTTCCACTTTTTTAGAACGAACTATTTCACTCATCATTCCATCGGTTGTAAGTAATAACAAACCTTCGGAATCTTCGTCTAAGCGACCTATAGCCATAGTACCTTCGGGAAAATCATATAATTCTCCTAAAAGGCGTTTTTTACGTTTCAATTCGTAAATAAATTGACTTAAATAACCATAAGGCTTATGAAGAATAAAATGCTGATGCGACATGCTGGAAGTAAAATTTGCGCAAAAATACACAAATCACAATAGTATTGAGGCATTTGTAGCGAATTAAAAAGAGACATTCAAACCAAAATTAAACATAACTTGGAACTGATTGAAATTTTGATTTTTAACAGGCTGATTGTAATAATTCATTCCTGGTTCCACAAAAATCTTAGTCTTTTTATACAATTCGTATTGTAAAGTACTACTCAAAATTGTTCCAAAAACCACATCATTTACATTGGCATTTTCACCTATAGTAGCACCATTAAGCAAAACCTGATTAGTAATAACTTTGCCTACAAAACCTCCTGTATTCAAATAAAGCTGTGCTTTTCCTCTGTTTAAAATGGCATAAGAAACCTCCATAGGCATTTCTAAATACTGTACTTTTTGAGATAAATTGCCCGAATCATAAAAAGTACTACTAAAAGTATTTTTATCTTTATTGGATTCATTGCCAATAAATAAATAGTTCGAATTATTCGTTATATTTCCTTTACTGGGCATATCAGCCATAGGACCCTTTGCAATATTTACTAAACTTTTAGACGCGTTTACATAAGAAACATTCGCTACTTTCTGTCCCAATTCACTAACTTTCAAACCTGAACTTACAGCCCAGCGTTTATTAAGTTTATAATTGGTTTTTACCCCGTAATTATATCCTTTTTGAGATTCTATAGTGTTCCCTAAAGCTTTTTGGTTCTTTATGTTTTGAGAATTGTTAACTCCTGCAAATACTTGAACTGACCATCTTTCTTCTAATGATGTTTTTTTCTCTCTGTTTTGTTGCTCCTTAACTATTTCAGCCAACGCATTATCCTGTAAATCGTCTTTTTTAATATCAGTCAATTGCTCTTTTTCCTTTTCAACTTCATTTTCCTTTATTCCTGATGGTTTCGTATTATCATTTACAGCATTAAAAACAACATTATTTTCTTTAGATTTAGAATTAACAGACTCTTTTTGAATAACTAAATTACCATTCTTTTTCGAGTGCTTTACTATCTTGGAAACAGCAACTTTAGTTTCAATTTCATCACCTTTGTTGTTTAACACCTTTGCTTTTGAAATTATACTTCCTTTTTTCTGTTGAATAATTTCTTGTTGTTCAATAGTATTATTTACCGTCTCAGCATCCATAGATCCAGATCGATTTACAACTCCATTTTCAGGAATAACAGGAACATTTTTCAAAGTATCGGACTCATTCGATTGAAAATAAAAAGTAGTCAATAATCCTAACCCAATAAGCAAACTGGCTGCTACTGGCCACCAATACACGAATCCTTTCTTCTTTTTAGGAGCATCTAATTGTTCCTCAATACCTTTCCATAAATCATCAGGAGGGTTTTTGGAAAAATCTTCTAAAGAAGAAAAAAGTTTATCTATATCATCATTTTTCATATCCTGCATTAATTATTTTTTAAAGCCATTAAGGCGGTAATTTTCTTTTGCAAATTAGACTTTGCCCGATTCAAATTAGACTTCGAGGTTCCCTCCGAAATATTCAATGCACTTGCAATTTCCTTGTGTTTCATTTTTTCAAAATAATACAAATTAAATACCAATCGATATTGATCAGGCAATTGCTGTATACATTCTAATAATTGTTCCTGGGGAATTGAAAAAGTATCGATTTCATCAACCTCATCGATAACATCTTCCTGATAAAATTCTTCGGCAAAAAGAACCTCTCTTTTTCTTTTATTGAGTGTTTCTATAAGCTTATTGATAAAAATACGTTTCAACCAGCCTTCAAAACTTCCTTCAAAGCGGTATTGATTTATTTTTTGAAAAGCAATTACAAAGGCTTCCTGAAAAACATCCTTAGCATCCTCTTCATTTTTCATATATTTTAAACAAAGACCATACAATACAGGAGCAAACAACTGATAAATTTTCTGTTGTCCTCCTCTATCATTTTCGATACATTTCCGGATATAATGGTCTATAGATTCTTTCAAAAAAATTATTCTTAAAATAATTTGACGTAAACAAATTTAAGCATTCTTAAACTATTTAAATTAGTTGCTATAAGTCAAAACATAACCGTCAACAAAATTATCCTGAATAGTCATTTCTTCATCATCAATTTTCCAAATTACATAGCTCATCTCGTTAAAATTCAACAAATAATGAAGTTCATTATCAAAAATACTTTTCCCCATTTTAATTGTGTAAGTATAAGTTCCTGTTTCCACTCCATTAGTAAAAACAGTTACTTTTTTATTTGTTCCAAAAACCAATCTAACCGCAACCCCTGTACTTTCAGGAGTAATAATTTCACTACCCTTTATTCCGCCTCTTGATTCCTGCCAATACCAGGTACCAATAATACTATGTTCGTTAATTGTATTATCTTCATTCTTTAGCGAACAGAATGAAAGAAAAAACACAAAACCAATTAATAAAAACAAACTAACATTTCTCATAGCGATAAAGGCTTGATACTAAATAGAGTTAGAAACCTAAAAAAGGTTGCGTATAAAATCTTAAAAAAAACTTCTTCCATTCAATAAAAAAACACTTTAAATCGGTACTATTCTTTATTTTTGCTTACTTCACTTTTAAACCGTACTTATGTTCAATATGTTCTCGCTTTTATTATCGTTTATCGTTGCACTCGCAATTGGTATTTACATTGGAAAACTTCTTTTTTCGGCCCATTTTCAATCTGAAAAAACAAGTTTAGAAGAAAAATTAATAGCATTCCAAGCCCAAATCGAACAACTGAAAGAGCAATTTTCGAATGAAAAAATCAATTTCGAAAAACAATTAGCTGCAAGCAATCAGGAAAAAGAAGCTATCCGAACTGAAAAAGACAGTCTGGCAATCCAACTTTCTAAAAAGGAAGTTGATTTTGATAATCTTTGGGAACGCAACAAAGAGCAAAAAGACGAAGTTGAAAAACTTCAGGAAAAATTCACCAAAGAATTCGAAAATTTAGCCAATAAAATTCTGGACGAAAAGTCGAATAAATTTACAGAACAGAATAAAGAAAACATGAAAAACATCCTGACACCTCTTCAGGATAAAATTCAGTTATTCGAAAAGAAAGTTGAAGATACCCACAAAGAAAGTATCGATTATCATGCGGCTTTACGTCAACAAATTCTTGGCTTACGCGAAATGAATATCCAAATGAGCAAAGAAACCCTGAATTTGACAAAAGCCTTAAAAGGCGACAGTAAAATGCAGGGAAATTGGGGTGAATTAGTTCTAGAGCGTGTTTTAGAAAAGTCTGGTTTAGAAAAAGGACGTGAATACGAAGTACAACAAAGTTTTGTTACAGATGAAGGAAATCGTGTGATGCCCGATGTGGTCATTAATTTGCCTGATGGTAAAAAAATGATTGTCGATTCTAAAGTTTCTCTGACGGCTTATGAAAAATACATTAATGAGGACGAAGAAGATACTAAAAATGCCTATTTAAAAGAACACGTTAATTCTATCAAACGTCATGTGGAGCAATTAGGCAACAAAAACTATCAGGATTTGTACCAAATTGAAAGTCCTGATTTTGTATTACTTTTTATTCCAATCGAACCAGCCTTTGCTATTGCTTTAAACGAAGACACTTCATTGTACAATAAAGCTTTTGAAAAAAATATTGTAATTGTAACTCCTGCAACCTTGTTAGCCACATTACGTACTATTGACAGCATGTGGACGAATCAAAAACAACAGGAAAATGCCTTGGAAATTGCACGTCAGGCAGGAGCTTTATATGATAAGTTCGAAGGTTTTGTTGCCGATTTAATTAAAATAGGAAAAAAAATAGACGAAACTAAAGTGGAATATGCGGGTGCCATGAACAAACTGGTTGATGGAAGTGGAAATCTTATTACCCGAGTTGAAAAACTAAAAAAAATGGGGGCCAAGGCAAAAAAAGCCCTTCCTGATAGTATTATCGCCCGAGCTAAAAAAGATGACAATCTTATTGAATAAAACAGCACTAATGGTAAAATCATAAATTTCTGAAGCGCTTTTATCTATATTTTTCAATGTACAAACTGACAGTTGCACCATTATTTTCTACTTAGAATTACTATATACAAAAAAATATATTTAACCTATTCTTAACTCTTGTTTTATTAGGATTTTTTTCTGCTTTTTCTTAAATTTAAGTAGAAAATTAATGCTGCCATGAAAAAAATTCTACTCCTGTTTTTCTTTTTTTTAAGTCTTCCAATAGTTGCTCAAGATAAAAAAACAACAACTAATGGCATCATCACTTTTGAAGCTTCCGTACCTTTTTACGAAGCTGTTGAAGCCAAGAACAATAAGGTTTATTCACTTTTGAACACAAAAAATGGTAATATCATTTTTGTAGTTTACATTAAACTTTTCAATTTTGAAAGAAGCCTAATGCAGGATCATTTTAATGCTAATTATATGGAAAGTAAAAAATATCCGAAAGCCATATTCAAAGGACAAATTGAAAAATTTTCTGTTTCCAAAATAAATAGCATCCCTACAGATTATTACATCAAAGGAAGAATTACAATTCATGGAGAAACTAAGAACATCAAGGTTCTAGCTAAAATTGCTAAAACCACCGAAAATAATATTTCAATACAGTCGAATTTCAGTTTAAACACCGATGATTATAATATTGACATCCCTTTTATTGTACGCAGTAAAATTTCTAAAAATGTCAATGTGAATCTTAATTGTATTTTACAATAAGAATCTAAAAAATTGCTTAAAAAACTCTTATCAGATTAAACCCAAAAGACACCTCGCCTTTTACCCAATCCCCCGTTGTATGACCTAAAAAGCCAGCTTCATGCATTGCTTTGGAATTAGTGAAAAGTACTTGAAAGATATGACCTCCCGTATCAATATCTAAACCTACAGACAATGGATTTTTAAATACTGATTGGCTAGCTCTATTTAAATGAGCTCCGTAATCCATATTAACTGATAATCTATTGGAAATTTTATATCTACCTCCAACTCCTATTGCAAATTGATTTTTATCCTGAGGATTTGGAGTAATCACATTATTATTTTTATCCAAAATTTCTACTAGAAAACTTTCATGAAAATAGGTTGGCGCTATTTCTAAAGACAATTTATCAGTCACTTTTCTGGAAATCAATAATTGACTCACATAACTTAAACGATCCTGAAAATCAAGTGATGGATAATTGGCTTTATCTAATTCCGTATTAACTGCTATACTATTAAAGAAAGCAACTGCAACCGGAAAACCATCTTTTTGTTGATTAACAATTAAATATTTCAAACCTAAATCATAAGTTTTTTGAAAGCCACTTCTAGCAGCTTGAATTGTAAAATTATTGGTTATACCGTAGGCAAATTTGATTTGGGTAAAAGCATTATCTAAACCAAAAAAATCTTCAAACCCTTTATCTAAATAATCAAAACGATGTGAAATAATCAAATAAAAATCTCCCTTCCCAATCAATTTTGTGGATTCAAAATTTACAATTTTCAAAGCTTTAAAAGCGGGACTCTCAGTAGTTTCCATAGGCTTATCGTCAATCTCTTTTAATAAATCATTTTGAGCCAGTAAAAACAATGGAAATAAAAAAATAAAGAAAGCGTATTTAATTTTCATATTGGTTTAATTTAAAATTATACATTGATCCATTTTTATTTCTTCTAAAAGAGAATCATAACCTATTAAACGCCCTTTTAGTTTAATATTTGATTTTATCTTTATATCACTTCTAATTTTTTCTGAAAATACCGCAAATAATTTATTATTCAAAACAACTGACTGTGTTTCAAAATTTAGCATACTCACTTCACCGCTCACAACAATAGTCTTATTCAAATATTTCTTATCTGCTTCTACTTCATTGTTTTGATAGTCTAAAAACAGCATTTTTACATCCATAGAATAGCTTTCCGCTTCAGTTGAAATATCCCGATGTTCTTTGTAAACATAAAAATAGCCACCAACCGAAAGTAGCAGCAAAACCAAAATTCCTATTCCTATTATTTTTCTCATATCCTCAAAAAAACAAACAAAATAACCTGTTGATTTTAAATAATATACAACTATTATTTAGTAAATTTACTTAAAAATTAAATATAAAATCCATGAGAACTCATTTTAAATTGTCTTCAATAGCTTTGCTA
Source organism: Flavobacterium sp. (assembly GCA_023253295.1). GTDB lineage: Bacteria > Bacteroidota > Bacteroidia > Flavobacteriales > Flavobacteriaceae > Flavobacterium. The sequence goes on along the minus strand of JALRGZ010000155.1, from coordinate 2,697 downwards.
TTGCTATTAAGTAGCTGTTCATCTGGAGGTGACTCTAATTCTGATCCAGACCCAACACCAGATCCAGATCCGACACCAACTTCCATTACGTATACCAATACAATTAGCTCAATTATTTCGTCCAATTGTATTTCTTGTCATGGTAGTACTCCTTCTAATGGTGCGACAATCTCTTTGAATACTTATGCAAAAGTGAAAACTGCAATTCAAAGCAATAATTTAATTACCAGAATTTCATATCCTCAAGGGAATTCTAACTTAATGCCAAAAGATGGAACCCGATTACCTCAGGCCACCATTGACAAGTTTACCACTTGGCAGACCAATAATTTTCCTGAATAATTACAAATGAGACTATTAATCCTTTTAACAGCTATTTTTTTCTTAGGAAAAACAACCGTTTTTTCGCAGGACAAAAAAATAACCAAAACGGGTCAAATTATTTTTGAAGCTTCAGTTCCTTCATTTGAAGAGGTTAAAGCTTCAAATCAAGCTGTTAGTTGTATCATAAATACCAAAACAGGAGAAATTGCCAGTTTAGTTTTGATGAGAGGCTTCCATTTTAAAGTAGCCTTAATGGAAGAGCATTTTAATGAAAATTTTATTGAAAGTGATAAATTCCCAAAGGCTATTTTCAAAGGAACAATCAAGGATTTTAATTTAGCTAACATTGATTCCAAAGGAACTAAATTCAATGTAAATGGCACGCTTACTTTACATGGAATATCTAAAGAAATTGCAGTAATTGTTTTGATTAAAAAATCCGGAAACGACCTTGAATTAATTTCTAATTTTAATTTAAATCCAAAGGAGTTCAATATCAATATTCCTAAAATTATAAAACCTAAAATGGCTGAAACCGTTCAGGTTCAAATCAACTTTCTATTAAAATAATTTACTAAAAAAGCTTACTTTTTGATACAATCGCGCAAAGCTTCTTCAAGCTTAATAAATTGAAATTGAAATCCTAATTCCCTTATTTTTGAATTGGAAATTCTTCTTCCGGTCAGAATTAATTTGGCCATTTCGCCTAAAAATAAACGAATTATAAAAGCAGGAACATTTGGCAACCATATTTTATAACCATAAATCTTCGCCAATAATTTTGAAAACAATTTATTATTGGTATCATCAGTAATTGCTGCATTGAACGCACCTTCCATCATTGGGTTTTCGATGGCTTCCAAATAAATTCGGCATAAATCATCAATATGAATCCAAGGCATATATTGTTTTCCCGAACCTATAACAGCACCTAATTTCAACTTAAAAATAACATTTAATTGTTTTAAAAAACCTTCGTTTTCACCTAAAACTAATCCCGTGCGAATCTTTACTGTACGAATCCCTAATTCTTCAAATGGTCTGGCAGCCGCTTCCCATTCCTGACAAGTTCGCCCCAAAAAATCATTTGCAGCTTGCATTTCTTCATGACAAATAGCACGACCATTTACAGCCCCATAAATTCCCACTGCAGAAGCTGAAAGATAGGCCTCTACTTTTTTACCGTTTTTTTGAAGAGCACTAAAAATCAATTGAGCTGTATTAATTCTACTAGACAAAATAGATGCTTTTCTTTTTTGTGTCCATCTTTTTTGTGCAATACCTTCTCCTGCTAAATGAATAATATAATCCGCTTTTTCAATAGCTTCTTTTTCTATGGTTTGTTTTTCCAAATTCCATAAATAATAAAAAACATTTTCTGTATTATTTTGTTTTCTTCTACTCAAAATAGACACGGAATATCCATTAGCTATTAACAGCTGTGTTAAATTCCTGCCTACAAATCCAGTCCCTCCCGTTATCAAAACATTCTTTCTCATTTCACTACTTTATTTTACCCAACACTCAAATATACGAAGATATTTTTGTTTAACATTAATTAAAAATCATTAAACAATTTATTATCTTTATAGTAGAAAATTTGATAAAAACCTTTCAGTTAAAATTTTAATGATGAAAAATATTGTAATCATAGGAGGTAGTAAAGGAATAGGAAATGCTATTTTATTGCAGCAACTGGAAAATAATTTCATTTATAATATCAGTAGAAATACTCCTGAAATTACACATCCAAATCTAAAACACTTTTCGGGTGACGTTTTACAAGATACGCTTCCGCAAATTGAATACATCGATACTTTAATCTATTGCCCAGGTTCAATAAATTTAAAACCTATAGGAAATTTAAGTCTGGATGATTTTAGAAAAGATTTTGAAATTAATGTTTTAGGAGCTGTAAAATGTATTCAACAGTATTTACCTATTTTAAAAAAAGGAAACAATCCATCGATTGTATTATTTAGCACCGTTGCCGCAAAACTAGGAATGCCTTTTCATGCTAGTATCGCTACAGCAAAATCAGGAGTGGAAGGATTAGTAAAAAGTTTAGGAGCGGAATTAGCTTCGACTGTCAGAATTAATGCCATTGCTCCCACTATTACCGAAACAACTCTATCTGCTTCCATTCTTAGAAACGACAGGATGAAAGAAAATATGGTAGAACGTCATCCTATGAAAGGCTATTTACAAGCTCAGGAAGTAGCTGACATGGCTGATTTTTTAATTTCAGATAAGGCAAAATCTATTTCGGGACAAATATTCGAAATGGATTATGGATTAGTCACTTTTAAAATGTAAAATCATGAAAATTCTCTTAACTGGTGCTACAGGTTATATTGGAAAAAGACTTTTACC
>JALRGZ010000108.1 GCA_023253295.1 Flavobacterium sp. | reverse complement strand
AAAAACATCTCACTACTCCATTGCAACTGGATTTATGGCTTTAGGTATGATGCTTCCAGGAATGCTGAGCGGATTTATTCAGGAATATTTAGGTTATGGAAATTTCTTTATCTGGGTTTTACTAGCTACGATTCCGGGAATTATTTTATCGCGATTCTTGATTTACCCAAAGGATTTCGGGAAGAAAACGGAGTAATCTAAATTTTAGTCTTTTCTAAACTCTACTAACAAAATATGCTAACAATACAAAATATAATTTCAGACTTTACATTTATAAATACTCTAACAGGGAATTCAGAAAGTTTTCATAATATAGAAATCTTTAGTGGTCATGGAAATTTTTGTGATTTATATTTTGTTTCAAAAAACAAAGAAGTAAAAAAAGAACAGATTGACACCTACAACAAATTCAAACAGAATTTTAAAGATTACTTACCAAAAATCGAACATAAAATCTTAAATAGTCTAACTAATTCTGAGATGAATAAAGAAGATGAAATTAAAAACTCAATTCTTTATTTTGATGTTATCCAAATTCCTCAAGACAATCTTAAATATGATTTAGTATTAGTATGTTCAAAAACATACAAAAAATTATTTTTCATCAATAAAACAATCATTTTAAGAGTCGAATTTAAAAATGAAAATATAGTTTCCATTCAAAGATCAACTGATTCAACAAAGGAAAATAATGAGTAAAAAACTGTATATCTTTCTTTTTATTTTATTAGTATTTTCAAAGGTAAATGCTCAATTTAACAACCAATTTATCAAAGTTGACAAAACTGTTCATGAACAAACTTTTAGAGAAATTTCCATTAAAAAGAGTAATACAAAATTAAAAAACAACTGTTTTCAATATAAGTGCAAAAATAATTTTGAAATTAAGTTTTGTAATAACAAATCAGAATATAATTATGTCGAATACCATGAACTTGGAAAATTAAAAAACACAGACATAATAATTATAAACAAACTTACATACAATGAAGAGTTTTATATCTTAATAAATACAGAAAATTGCAAAATAGTTACACTGTATGGTTTACCTCTTAGAATTGGAAACTCAAACAATTATTTGGTCTACAATAATCCTTCAACAGATTGTCCGTACTCAATTAAAATACTACAAATTAAAGATGAAAACATTAAAGAGTTAGATGAAATAATAATTCCAAATTATATTTCTCCTAAAAAAGTAATATGCGTCGATAAATTAGAAATCTATTTATTAGACAATAAAAATCAAATTTGGAAAACTAAAATAAAAAGTTAGTAACCATTTATTTAGAAAAATTTTACAATATAAAATTTCCACAATGACACTCGAACAAAAAATAGGACAATTCTTTTTCCCAGCTGTTTTTATCAATGATACTGAAGAAAATATTCAAGCAACCGAAGCATTAATCAAAAAACACAATATAGGCGGATTGACTTTTTTCCATAGTCGTGCCAGTGCGGCAACCAACTATGAATTCAAGAAAAAAGTAGAATTCAACGATGATAGTTATCAACGATTGAAAGAATTGATTGTTCGTTATCAAAAATGTGCTTCCACCCCCCTTTTGATGAGTATTGATGCCGAATGGGGATTAGCCATGCGTGTGGAAAAAACACCACAATATCCTTATGCCATCACTTTGGGCGCTTTGCCTGAGGACAAAAAAGACTTAGTTTACCAAGTTGGAAAACAAATTGCATTGGATTTAAAATCGGTGGGAATTCAATATAATTTAGCTCCATTGGCCGACATCAATAACAATCCAAATAATCCTGTAATTGGTTATCGCTCTTTTGGTGAAAACAAAGAAAAAGTAGCCAATTTTGCCTTGGAATATTTACGCGGAATGAGTGATGCAGGCGTTTTAGGCTGTTTGAAACATTTTCCGGGTCACGGAAATACCAATGTCGATTCGCATTTGGGATTACCAATTCTGGAAGAAAACTTAGAGCAATTATTAGCTAACGAATTATATCCTTTTATCAAAGGAATCGAAAATCAAGTCGATTCGATTATGATAGGTCATTTGGCTGTTCCTGCTTTGAATGAAGGACTAAACACTTCAGCTACTCTTTCGAAAAATATCATACAAAAATTACTAAGAGAACAATTAGGATATGATGGTTTGGTAATTTCGGATGCTTTGAACATGCATAGTGTTTCAAAATTATACGATGTAAAAGGGCAACTGGAATGGGAAGCTTTTAATGCCGGAAATGACGTGTTGTGTTTTGCCGAAAATGTTCCTGAAGGAATTCAGGCTATTTTAGAAAATGCAACTGAAGAACGTATCAACGAAAGTTTCAACCGAATCTGGAAATGCAAGGAAAAAGTAGGTTTGTTTAATTTACAAACTGAAAAAGAAAGCCAGCTCGATTTTGAAAAAGCAGCCAAATTAAATACACAAATAGCTGAATTTAGCATTACCAAAGTAATTGACAATAGTTCCAAAGAATCAATAGCTAATCCCAAAACAGCTATACTTTCTTTATATAAATCAGTAGAAAATGATTTTTCGAGAACCATTCAAGCTGAAACAAAATGCGAAGCTTTTGCAATTGAATCAGTAATCGACTTTGACTTTGCTACTTTAGAAAAAAAATTACAAGCATTTGACCAACTTACTATTGCTTTATTTGTTCCTAAAGCCAAACCTTTGAATCGCTTTGAGATTGATGATGCTATTTTTGCATTTTTAGATACATTATTGGCAACACAAAATTGCCAGATTTATGTTTTTGGAAATCCTTATGTTTTGCCATTAATTCCTAATTTCTCTAAGGCTTACAGCGTTATTGAAGTCTATCAGGATTTTAAAGAATTCCAAATTAATGCTGCTCAACAATTTTTAATGAATTTAGAGTGTTTAGGAGAAATGCCTGTAAGCATTGAAATTCAATAACTTAAAACAAAAAAACTATCAATAATAACCAAATTCTATTGTTAAATAAAAATTAATAATCCACTACTATTGTTATTAGTTTTTTTTTAAACTTATTTTTGCGTCATCAAATAATAACTTTAAAAACAATTAATATGTCATTGGTAGGAAAAAAATTCCCAAGTATTGCAGTTGACGCCATTTCTGAAATGGGTGATAACTTAAAAATCAACATCTTTGAAGAAGCAGTAAACAACAACAAAAAAGTACTTTTATTTTGGTATCCAAAAGACTTTACTTTTGTTTGTCCAACTGAATTACACGCTTTTCAAGCAGCTTTACCAGAATTTGAAAAAAGAAACACAATTGTAATTGGAGCTTCTTGTGATACTAACGAAGTACACTTTGCCTGGTTAAACACTCCTAAAAACAATGGTGGAATCGAAGGTGTAACTTACCCACTTTTAGCCGATACTACTAGAAATTTATCTGCTGCTTTAGGTATTTTGGATGCTGAAGCTGGAGTTTACAACGAAGATGCTGACACTTATTTAGTAGAAGGTTCAAACGTAACTTACAGAGCTACTTACTTAATTGACGAAACTGGAAAAATTTTCCACGAAAGTGTTAACGATATGCCATTAGGACGCAACGTAAACGAATATTTACGTTTAGTTGATGCTTATACTCACGTTCAAACTAAAGGTGAAGTTTGTCCTGCTAACTGGGAAGAAGGGAAAGAAGCAATGAATGCTGACAGAAACAGTACTGCTGCTTACTTAAGTGCTAACTAAGAAATAAAATTTCCAAATATTAAAAATTCCAAATTCCAAAATTGGAATTTGGAGTTTTTTCTAAAAGAATCATTAACATTCCAAAAATTAAAATTTACTAAATTCAATCGTAAGATTTTGAATTTGGGATTTAAAGCTATTGGAATTTAAATCAAAAGATATGTTAATAGAATTAAACGAAGATACATTAGCCAATTTAGTGGCTCAAAATGAAAAAGTAGTAGTTCAATTTTCTGCTTCATGGTGTGGTAACTGCCGAATTATGAAACCAAAATTCAAAAAATTGGCTAACGAAAATGAATCAATGACTTTTGTATTAGTCGATGCTGAAAACTCGCCTGAATCAAGAAAATTAGCTAATGTGAGTAATTTGCCAACCTTTGCCACTTTCGTAAATGGAACTTTGGTAAACGAAACACAAACTAACAAACAAGAAGTGCTAATTGATTTAGTAAACGAAATTGCTTAAAAGTTTATTGTTTGTTGTTTATAGTTTATGGTTAACCCCAAAACTCCAACAACAAACCAAAAACAATATACCATAAACTAAAATGAAATTACCTGTAATCAAACAACTGACTCAGTTTATCGAAGAAAACGATCAGGATTACATCATTGAAACTATCGAAGTATTGGAAGCCTTAACAGAGGTTCCTTCGCTTAAAGATGAAGAATTAGATGTAATTGGAGAATTAATTTCGAACATGTACGGAGCACTTGAAGTACATAAATTAATTAAAAGCGGAACCGATAAAAAAGAAGCATTGAATTCTTTTATGAAAAGAGTATTAGGCTCTATCGACAAATAAGACTTTTTAAACCCTAAAAAAAAAAGCACTAAAATGCATCTCTATCGGTTGCATTTTTTTGCATTTAATCCTATATCTCAATCATTCATTGAGTTAAAAATCCTTCCTCCCCGATTTAAAATCTTAAATCAGAATCCCAATTCTTAAATAATTTTCATACTTTTGAACCTCATTAAAAAAATTAATTATGGCTTCAATTACATTAGGAGGAAATCCAATAAACACTGCGGGTGAATTACCAAAAGTAGGTTCAAAATTGGCAGATTTTAAATTAGTAAAAAACGATCTTTCCGTAGCTTCTTTGAGCGATTTTAGTGGAAAAAAATTAGTTTTAAATATTTTCCCTAGTATTGATACAGGAACATGTGCAACTTCAGTAAGAAAATTTAGAAACAGAAGGTGGATATGCAAAAGAAGCCACAGAAGAATACAAAAAGAAACAGGAAGAATTAATGAAACAAACTGTGAAAAATCAAGATGTGGTCATTACAACGGCATTAATTCCAGGAAAGAGGGCGCCATTAATTATTACAGAAGAAATGGTTTTATCAATGAAGCCTGGATCGATAATTTGTGATTTAGCTACATCGCAAGGTGGGAATGT
>JALRGZ010000106.1 GCA_023253295.1 Flavobacterium sp. | reverse complement strand
GATTCAGCTAAATGCAATTGCAAATGCCGGTACAACAGTTACAGGTGGTGGTACAAAGCAGCTTGCTTTAGGGGTAAACACTTTTAATATTAACGTCACATCTCAATACCCATCACGAACATACACCGTTACAGTGATGAGGTCAAAAGTAACTTATAAACCAACAAATGTAGTTGTTGATTTTAACTCTAATAACTTGGGGGATTCTTACCCGTTGTTTACACTCAATACAAGTCACGAATACATGACCGAGGTGGTGGCAGACCCTGCTCCTGAACAATCTACAGGTGTGGCAAGAGGTAAGGTATTAAATGTTCGAAAAATTCCAAATGCTACAAGTAATAATAACGCATTTCCTGTATTTGAGATTCGCTTGCCTCAAGGAAAAACACTGGGGGATTGTGATAAAGTGGTCTTTGATATGAGAGCCACTCTCGCAACTGGAAGTGCAGGTGCGGGTATGAGAATGACCATACGTAGTGCCAGCGATGGTACGAATGTAGGAGCAGCTATAGGTACCAGAACAGGTCTGACAAGTTACCCTTCTGCAAATCAAACTATTTCAGACAATGTTTGGGGTACAATTACACATCAGTTTTCCACGATGAACCTTACTACTGAAGAAAAAGCCTTAAATGCTTTTCAACTTGTCTTAGGCTCGGCAACTGGTTCAGGTAATTATTTCATGGATAATATTACGGTAGATTTTTCAAATACTGTTGTACAAAACGTGTACAGTAACGATGCTACGCTTAGTGCTCTTTCTGTATCATCAGGTATACTCTCACCAGCCTTTTCTCCTAATGTTACAGACTACAAAGTAACATTAGCTCCGAATACAACAAATATAACGTTAAACGCTACTGCTAACAATAACAAAGCCACAGTTAGCGGAGATGGTGCTAAGCAGTTTTCTACCGGTAATAATATTTATTACATCAATGTTTTTGCTGAAGATGGAACAGCAAAGACTTACAGCGTAACTGCCGTTTCAGATATAACAAATAACTATTCTATTGAAACAGTTGGTGAAAGTTGTCCAAATAAGAACAATGGTCAAATTACAATTACCGCTAACCAGAATTTAACCTATACGGCAACCGTTAACGGAGTATCAAAAGCCTTTACAAATAAAACGTTAGCCTTAACAAATCTTAATCCGGGTACTTATGATATATGTATTGAGGCTTCAGGAACAAGTACTAAACAATGTTATACTGTAGTAATTCCGGCAAGTGCTGCTATATCCGGAAAAACAAGTACTTTATCAGATAAATTACATGTTGAAATTGAATCTGGGACAGCTCCTTATCAGGTAAATGTTAATGGGGTATTACAATTTGAAACTAATAATACAAATTTTGATGTTGCAGTAAATTCAGGAGATGTTTTAGAAGTTACTACTTCAAAATTATGTGAAGGAAGTTTGACTAAAACAATTACACTTTATGACGCTGCTAAAGCAGTTCCAAATCCTACAGACGGTCCTTTTGATATCTATTTACCTACTAATGACAGCTCAGTAGAAATAGGAATTTATACTGTTACAGGAACATTAGTTTCGAAATCAGTTTATACCATTGAAAACGGGAAAGTACATTTGGATTTAGGAAAAGCACCTGCTGGAGTTTATTTTGTTAGAATACAATCCAATCCTTTAGAAACAATTAAAATCATTAAAAAGTAGTTTTGATATGAAAAAAATAAGTTTATTTATATTGAGTTTGGCACTATTTTCTTCTTGTAGTAGTGGTGGAGATGACAGTGATGTCCAAACTCCACCAACTATTCCAAGTTTAGTTTATCCAACAAATAATTTGGTTTGTATAGATAATACGGTAGAATTTAAGTGGAGTGCTTCATCTGATGCTCAAAAAGATGCGATTACTTATCAATTAGATGTTGCCACAGATAATGCATTCACTCAAAATGTAGTTACTTCAACGACTGCTTCATTGAGTAAATCATTGTCTTTAGAGAAAGGGAAATTTTATTTTTGGCGTGTAAAAGCAATTGATTCAAAAAATAATGCAGATAATTACACAGCAGTATATACCTTTTTTACTGAAAACCAGGGAACAGTAAATCATTTACCAACAGTACCAGTATTAGGATTACCAGAATTACATTCTAGCGTTAGTGGTAGTTCCGTTGCATTAAGTTGGACAGCAGTAGATGCTGATAATGATAATTTGTTATATGATGTGTATTTAGGAACTTCAAACACTCCTACTCAAAAAGTAGCATCTGATTTGTCAACAGCATCTTATACAGCTTCTTCATTACTAACAGGAACAAAATATTATTGGAAAGTTGTTGTAAAAGATGGTAAAGGAGGAACCACAATAGGTTCAGTTTGGGATTTTACAGTGCAATAAGTTTTGCAAACAGTAATTATTTTATAAATTTTTATAACTAAAAGAAGTTTGATATGGGACCACCTTAATTTAGGATGGTCTCATATTTTTTTAAAAAAAATGAAAAAGATAGGGAAATATTTTTTAATAGATATTCTTAATTTTTAGGTAGGTTTCTTATGAATTCATAATTTATAAGAAGCTGAATATTAATTGTTTTGTTTTTTCTAATTTATAAACTTGATCTATCATTTAATGAAAAATAACTGCTATCAACTTTAAAAATGTAATCATAACTCTATTGTGTATGAAAATAAAAATAAAACTTACATTTATTCTTGGAATAATTTTTTACAGCCAAGGGTTCGCACAGAATCCAAAAGTTAAAATTGATAAGAATATAGCTTATCAGAAAGTTACCGGTTTTGGAGGATTTGTTAATAGTCCGCAATTTGGTTATAATCATATGTCCACATCAGAAATTCAAAAGGTTTGGGGAGCAAATAGTGAAGCTGGTTATAATATCATGCGTTTGTATATCCCTACTAAATCTTTTTGGAATCAAGTTTTGGCGACAGCACAATTAGCGCAATCTTTGGGAATAACAATGTTTGCCACTCCTTGGTCAATGCCTGCGGAATGGAAAACACCTAGTTGTGAATCAGCCGTTTGTGATGATGGTACAGGCAATAAGGTTTCTAGCCATTTAAAACAGGAAAATTATGCTGATTATGCTAATTATTTGAACGATTTTGTACTCTATCTTAAAAATAATGGAGTAAATCTACAATATATATCGATTCAGAATGAACCAGATTGGGGAGCTACATATCAAGGTTGTATTTGGACTCCAGAAGAAATGAAAGTTTTTATTAGAGATTATGCAAACCTTATTGATTGTAAGGTAATTGCTCCCGAATCTGTTGGGTTGACAGATAGTTTTGCAAATGTTTTGAATACTCCTGAAGTATTAGCCAATTTTGAAGTATATGCAGGTCACCAATACGGAGAATTACAAAATTCATATAAACAGTATCAAAATCTCGGAAAGGAAATTTGGCAAACTGAATTTCTTATAAACTGGTTAGAACAAGAATCTCCTGTAGTTAGAGATTTTGATTGGAAAAAGGATGCATTTAACTTTACAGAAAAAGTAAATGATGCATTGTTAGGGAATGTAAATGCCTGGATTCATTATGCCACTAAGCGTTATTACGGACTGATGGGCGATGGATCATATGGTTCAATTAGTGGCGAAATTACCAAAAGAGGACGTATTCTTCAACAATTAGCTAAAAATGTAACAGGAAAGACCAGAATCAATGCTACATGGACTGATGAGGGTGTCTTAAAAGGATCTTCATATATTTCTGATGATGGAAATAAAGTTGTTTTATTTGTGTATAATACAGCACCAGAGCCTTCAACAGTTACTGTAGATTTACCATTTTATACTGTTTCAGGATCAAAAACAATTACGAATTCAACAAATGATTATGCTGTATCTAGTCTTGTTTATAATGAACAAACTTTTCGTCCTACTGTTACTGTAGATGCTTCTAGTGTTATCACTTTTGTTTTTAATAAAAATAGCGATAGATTACCATCTAATATGGTTTGGGAAGATATTCATTATAATAAACTGGATGATCAGCCGACTACTAATGCTGCATTTGGAACAGCTTATAAAATTAGTGGTCAAACAAAAATATGGTCTAATTCAAGTCCTTTGTTTAGCTCAAATACTACAGCAACAAATGGTTATATTGCTCTTGATGATAGGTATAATAAATTAGTAATTCATGTTAATAGCGCAACATCTGCTGGAAGTCGCTATTCTGATAATACTACGCTTAGATATGTAAACGCTGCTGGGTTGGAAATGACTAAAAATTACGGACGAGTAAATTTCCCAACAACTGGTAGTTTTGATATTGTTTTAGATATTTCTACAGCAACATTGGCTGATGGTATTAAAGGCATTATTAGCCTCACAAATTCCAATTACAGTTCAGTGCTTACGATGAATTTTGGGGATGTTTATTTAAATATTGGCAACGAAAAGGCCTCTAAATTTTCAGGAGTTTATTCTGATGACGACAGTAATTTATTGGATGCTTTGCAAAGTAATTACAGTACATCTATCGATTTTCGTAATACTACGGCAATTCCCTCAAATAAAAACTGGAATCAATTGGCTGTAAATAAGAATTCTATTTATTATGTGCCTCAAGGTTATACAGGGCTTACAACTAATGTTATTGCAAATAACAGTGCAAATTTATTAGCGCTAATTGACCAGAGTGGAGATTTTCAAGTTCCATTTAATTTTAGCACCATTTCGGCTACTTATACAGCTGTCTTTTCTGGATATAGAACTTTAATCTTACCTTTTGAAGCATCAATCCCTACAGGAGTTACTGCATATACTATGGTTTCATCCTCTACTAATGTTATTTGTACATCAATTAAAAATGGAATTATTCCTGCAAATACTCCTGTTTTAATTAGCGCAAACGGAACCTTTACTTTTAATGGTAGTGGAGCTGTTTCAACTCCTAAAAATCTATTAGTCAATAATTTTGTACCAGTATATATAACGCATAAATCTCCTGTGAAAAGTTATGTTTTAAAAACCATTGATAATGTAACAAATTTTTATGCAGTAACTACAGCTTCGGTTTCCGATTTAAATCCATTTACAGCTTATATTACTTCCGAAAATAACTACTCAGCAGCAAGTATTCCTCTCAAATTTGATACAGTCGATGACACTGATGCCGATGGAGTACCTAATAATATTGATCTTTGTCCAAATACACCTTCTGGTCAGTCAGTTGATTCTAATGGTTGTTTAATTATTGGAGCAAACAATTTTGCTATTGAGGTATCAGGAGAAACATGTCCCGACAAAAATAATGGACAAATAAAAATTACTGCAACACAAAATTTAACTTACTCAGCTACAGTAAATGGTGTTAGTAAAACATTTACAGATAAGACATTGTCATTAATGAATTTAACACCTAATACGTATGATATTTGTGTAAACATAGCGGAAGGAAATATCAAGCAATGTTATTCAATTGTAGTTCCTGAAAGTACAGCTATCACAGCTAAAACTACATCAGTATCTGATAAATTAGAAGTTGATATTCAATCAGGAACAGCTCCTTATCAGGTAAATGTGAATGGGGTATTACAATTTGAGACCAATAGTTCTAATTTCACAGTAGATGTAAATAATGGAGATGTATTAGAAGTTACAACCTCTAAACCCTGTGAGGGGACTTTTGCTAAAACAATAACTCTTTATGATTTAGTTAAAGCGGTTCCAAATCCAACACAAGGACCATTTGATGTTTATTTATCCACAAATGATACATCAGCTGTAATTGAATTTTATACAGTAGGAGGTACATTAATCTCGAAAGCGCTTTACCCAATAGAAAATGGGAAAGTACATTTGGATTTAGAAAAACAACCGGCAGGTATTTACTTTGTTAAAGTACAATCAAATCCAGTTCAGATAGTAAAAATTATTAAAAAGTAATTAATGTGGATATGAAAAAAATAAGTTTTCTATTTATTAGTTCAATCATGTTATTAGCATGTAGTAGTGGCGGAGACGGGGATTCAGACCCCGCTCCGGCTAAGAATGTGGCACCAACAATACCAAGTTTAAATGCGCCTACCAATAATTTGATTTGTATCAATAATACGGTTTCATTTAATTGGAATGCATCGACTGATGCTGACGGTGACGCGATTAATTATCAGTTAGATATAGCAACTGATGCTAACTTTACTCAGAATTTGGTCTCCAATACCATAATAGGTTTAACTAAAGAAGTTACTTTAGAAAAAGGGAAATATTACTATTGGAGAGTTAAGGCAATTGATAAAAAGAACAATGCAAGTGCATATACCCCGGTGTACAAATTTTATACTGAAATGGCGGCTTCATTAAATCATGTTCCATTTTTACCTGTATTAGTTTCACCATCATTAAATGCATCTGTTAGTACAAGTTCAGCCAGTTTAAGTTGGACAGCAACTGATTCAGATGGTGATAGTTTGAAGTATGATGTATATTTTGGGACAGCCAATCCACCAACACAAAAAGTAGCATCAGATATTACAACGGCTTCATATACTACTTCTGCTTTGACTTCTGGGACAAAGTATTATTGGAATGTAGTTGTGAAAGATGGTAAAGGAGGAAATACCATAGGTCAGGTATGGTATTTTACTAAGCAATAAGATAGTTTTCTAAATGCTTAAGTAACCCAACATCTAAGAAAATAGAAAATAGAAAATAATAATTTGTTTCGTAATATTGCTGGGTGTATATATAACAAGCAAAACAGTTTCGATGGAAAGAAAGAATTGATGATTACAAATAATAATATCTTTATAGCTATTAAAGCTTATAGTGTAAAGTATGGTAATTAATAATTAAAACACATTTTTCCTTAATATATATTGTAAAATAGAAACAGTTTGAGAACTAAAAAAAAAAAGGCTACCCAATAGGTAGCCTTTTGATTTGTATATTATAAAACACTATATAAATTATTATAGGCATTAATAGGGACGATAGTTCCATCCTCGTTATAAGTGATTTCAGTAACTTTTATTGACCTTAAATGGGTTACTCCTTTTGAAAGACTTGAATCATGATAAAACAAATACCATTTGCCTTCTACTTCACAAATAGAGTGATGTGTAGTCCATCCAACAACGGGCTCAAGAATAATACCTTGATAGGTAAATGGGCCATAAGGACTATCTCCTGTGGCATAACAGATGAAATGAGTATCACCAGTAGAATAGCTGAAATAATATTTTCCTTTGTATTTATGAAGCCAGGGACCTTCAAAAAAACGACGTTCATTATCTCCTGCTAATAGTACATTACCCTCTTTGTCTAGAATTTTAATTTCTTTTGGAGCTTCTGCAAATTCTTTCATGTCATCTGACAGTAAGGCTACAATAGGTCCCAAAGCAGCTTCGTTTTCAGTTGGTTCTTCATTTTCTGCTGCAAAGGTATTATTTCTGTATTTTTGAAGTTGCCCACCCCAAATACCACCAAAATACATGTAATGTTTACCATCTTCGTCTTCAAAAACGGCTGGATCTATAGAATAACTACCTTCTATTGCTTTTGGTTCAGCTATGAATGGACCTGTTGGAGAATCACTGATTGCAACTCCAATTTGGAAAATTCCATCGGCTCTTTTAGCAGGAAAATAAAGATAGTATTTTCCGTTTTTATGTGCAGCATCTGGAGCCCACATTTGTCGTTCAGCCCATGGTACGTCTTTTACATGTAAAGCAACTCCATTATCTTTAGCTTCCGATGTAATACTATCCATAGAAATCACATGATAATCTTCCATTCCAAAATGGTCTCCATTATCATTGAATGGGATCTCAGCATCAATATCATGTGAAGGATAAATATAGATTTTTCCATTAAACACATGAGCAGATGGATCAGCAGTATATATGTGAGAAACTAAAGGCTGTGATATTGCTCTTTTTACTAATTCTTTAAAGTCTATATGATCAATACTTTCTTCTGGCATAATATAACTTTTTTGTTTTTTAAATTTTGTTTTTAGATTATAATCTTCTTTGCTTTAAATCAGATTCAATTTGTATTTCCATTTTTTTATTAATTTCATAAAAGAATAATAAGCCAACCCCTATCATGAATGGAATTGCAGGAAATAAGCTTACTAGTAATTTAATTCCGTTAATTGCAGTTTCAGCTTGTGTACTAGTGTTAGGGACATAGTTGAATAGTCCCAATAATGAAGTGGTCAAAGCACCACCAATACTTAATCCTGCTTTTAATCCTACCATCATTGCAGAAAAAATAATTGCAGTTGCTCGACGATTGTTTTTCCATTCCGAATAATCGGCAACATCGGCAATCATAGCCCATAAAATTGGGATGGTAATACCGTAGAAAAATCCGTGAAAAATTTGAGAGAAAAACATCAAACTAACTGATTCTGGTGAAAAGAAATAAAAAGCAATGATAAATAGCGTAGAGATGAATAGGAACAACCTAAAAATGTCTCTCTTTCCATACTTATCAGCTAATTTTTTTGATAAAGTAATTCCAACAATCATGAATATAATTCCTCCTGCATTAAATAGACCAAAACCTGCAGCAATAGGATCATCACCAAAATGATTTAGTCCAACAGAGGAAAGAAAATCTAATATTGGTTTAATAAATGAAGCTAATTCATCTTTGTTAACGTAGTTTTCAAAATAGTATACATAAGATCCTCCTTTTAAGGCTAGTGTAATGAATACTAAAGTGGTAAGTGTTAACATAATCAGCCAAGGTTTATTTTTGACTAAATCACCTAAATCTTCTTTTAAACTTGATTTTTGTTCTGGTTTAGGAACGATACGTTCTTTGGTAGTAAAAAAGGTAATTAGAAGCATGATAGTTCCCACAATAGCAAGAATAGTCATTACTTTTTCTATACCAACAGCTTTATCTCCGTTACCTGCACTTTTTATGATACCAAGCATAAATACTTGTACAAAGAATTGTGCAAACATTACAGCTACAAAACGATAAGAAGATAGACTATTTCTTTCGGACATATCACCTGTAATTACACCGCTCAAGGCAGAGTAGGGTAGATTGTTAGCTGCATATAGCAACAATAAAAGGGAATAGGTGATAACCGCATAAATTAATTTCCCTTGATAGGAAAAGTTAGGTGTTGTAAAAGCCAGTAAAGCAATTACACCTAGGGGGATAGAAGTCCATAAAATCCAAGGTCTAAATTTTCCCCATTTTGAATTTGTTCTATCTGCAATTGCACCAACAATTGGATTAAAAATAAAAGCGGCTATCAAACCAACAGCAAGCATTATAATTGATGAATCTGTTGGCGATAGACCATAGATATCAGTATAAAAATAAGCTAAATAGGTCATTAATGTTTGAAAAACCAAATTAGCAGCTAGATCTCCTAAGCTATATCCTATTTTTTCAGTAATAGATAATTTTTGAGAAATTGAATTCATTTAAAATGATGTGTTTAAACGTGTATGTTACTATTGTTTTTTTAGTGCAATTAGGCTTTCATAAGCCTTTTTTGTTCGGTTTTGTCTGTCAAAAAGTAAAGGGTAATCAGTTCTTCCTCTTATTGGAAAATCATTTAACCAAGATTGCTTGTCATTAACTCCCCAAAAAGTTACTCTGCTAATTTTATCTTTGTGTTTTAAGAATATTTTAAAAATATCTTCATAACGTTTAGCCAGTTTAACTTGTATTGAATCAGGTAAAGATTTAGGATAAGGATTCATTTTTTCATTATTGGCAAATCTTTGGCTTATTTCAGCTCCTTGTAAACCATATGGACTTGGAAGTGCAGAAATGTCTAATTCTGAAATAGCCACTTTTACTCCAAGAGCTGAGAAATCCAAGATTGTTTTTTCTATTTCTTCCAGAGTCGGAGTTTCTAAATGCCAATGTCCTTGTTCACCAACTCCGTCAATTTTAGCACCATTTTTTTTAAGTAATTGTACCAGTTTTATTGCTCCTTCTCTTTTTTTAGCATTACACAGATTGTAATCGTTGTAATATAAGTCAACTTTTGGGTCAGCTTGCGCAGCTAGTTTAAATGCATCTACTAAAAATTGTTCGCCAAGAGTTCTTAGAAAAACAGATTTACGATATGTTCCATCTTCATTGAGTGCTTCATTAACCACATCCCAAGAGCCAATTCTGTTTTTATATCTAGAAACTACTGTAGTGATATGATCTTTCATAAAAGATTTCATTTCAGTACTGTCTTTAATCTGACTCATCCAAGGAGCTAACTGACTGTGCCAAATCAATGTGTGTCCGTGGATAAACATGTTATTCTTTTCTCCGTATGCTACATATTTATCCGTTGTAATAAAATTATAATTTCCTTTAGTAGGTTGTACAAACATTGACTTCATAATGTTTTCTGGAGTTATACTGTTAAATTGATTAACAATTACTCTATCATCATTTTGATTTCTTTCTAATATTTGTGATTCGCTAAGGGCGGTACCAATTAAGAAATCATTTTTATAAGCATTTTTAAGACTTTCAAATTCGGGAGTTTTATTATATATTTTGGCACAACTACTCAATACAAGTAATGAAGCAGATAGAATTATAAATTTTGGAGTGTTTTTTATCATTTTATAAATAGTTATAAAGTATTAGACATTTTGGGTTATATCTAGGTTGTTTTTATTTTTTTTAATTATTTCCAGAAGCAAATGTGATTTTAAAGTTTTATAAGACTTTAAAGTTTTTGTCGGTTTTTCAATACCATCGATAATACTTTTTTAACATTAAATTATTATGAATTAAGAATTTATTTAAAAGCTATTTTTTTTCTTATATATTTGCAATCGGTTGCGTAAAAGTATAACATTGGAATATAATAAAAAAATTTTAGTGAATTTTTTTTGTATTCGTAAAATTATTAGCACATATAATTAAAATCTTTAAATTATGAAAGCATTTAAATCAGGGGTTTTTAGTCTGCTATTGTTGTTTACAATTTTTCCCGCTATAAGTCAAACTGTATTAAAACAGAATGAATCTTTTAGATTTAATAATATTAAATTGACTGTTGATGAGCGCGTGAAGGACTTAATTTCCCGATTAAGTTTAGAAGAAAAAATAGCTCAAATGATGAATAGCACTCCAGAAATAAAAAGATTAAATATACCTGCATATGATTATTGGAATGAAGCTTTACATGGTGTAGGTCGTTCAGGAGTAGCTACTGTTTTTCCTCAGGCAATAGGTTTAGGCGCTACATTTGATACGGATTTGGCATTACGAGTTTCTACAGCAATTTCAGATGAGGCAAGAGCGATGTATAACGTATATAAAGCAAAAGGAAATTACTTAAGATATAGTGGATTAACATTTTGGACACCTAATATTAATATTTTTAGAGATCCTAGATGGGGAAGAGGACAGGAAACCTATGGTGAAGATCCGTTTTTAACTGCACAAATAGGTACCGCTTTTGTAAGAGGTCTACAGGGAGATAATCCTAATTATTTAAAAACAGCTGCTTGCGCAAAACACTTTGCAGTGCATAGTGGTCCTGAAAAAGTAAGACACGGTTTTAATGCTGAAGCCACTCCTAAAGATTTGTGGGAAACCTATTTACCAGCTTTTCAGGCATTAGTACAAGCTAATGTCGAATCGGTAATGTGTGCATACAATAGTACAAATGGAGAACCTTGTTGTTCCAATAGATATTTAATTACTGATGTTTTAAAAAAACAATGGAACTTTAAAGGGCATATTGTAACTGATTGTGGTGCAATCGAAGATTTTTTTACTACAAAAGAAAAAGGAGGTCACGGATTTTCGAAGGATATGGCCGAAGCAGCAGCGCTGGTAGTTAAAAGTGGAGTAGGACTGAATTGTGGAAGTTCGTTTTCGGCTTTGACTGAAGCAGTTAAAAGAGGTTTGATAGCAGAAAAAGAAATTGATGAGCAATTAGCAACTTTATTGCGAACAAGATTTAAACTTGGATTATTTGATCCAATAGGAAGTAATCCATATGATGCCATTTCGTATCAAGTAGTCAATAGTGCTTCTCATAGAGCCTTAGCTAAAGAAGTTGCATTAAAAAGTATGGTTTTATTAAAAAATAATGGTGTTTTACCTTTAAAGAATAATCTTTCTAGGTATTTTGTGACAGGTCCTAATGCCTCTAATATAGAGGTGCTTTTAGGAAATTACTATGGTATTAATCCTGATATGGTAACAATATTAGAAGGGATTACTACTGCAATTAGCCCAGAAAGCCAATTGGAATATCGCTTAGGAGCTATGCTTAATAAACCTTCGATAAATCCAATAAATTATGCTACAGGAAATGCAGGTAGTAGTGATGTAACGATAGTAGTTTTAGGTGTTTCAAGTACTTTAGAAGGGGAGGAGGGAGATTCTATTGATTCTGATACAGCGGGGGATAGATTGGATTATGATTTACCAAAAAATCAAATTGAATATTTAAGAGATCTAAGAAAGACAGCGGATAAAAATCCAGCTAATAAAAAACCAATTGTTGCTGTTGTAACTGGAGGTAGTCCGATGAATCTGGCTGAAGTTCAAGAATTGGCCGATGCTGTTCTGTTAGTTTGGTATCCAGGTGAAGAAGGTGGAAATGCAGTAGCAGATATTCTTTTTGGAAAAGTAGCACCATCAGGCAAATTACCAATTACTTTTCCTAAATCTTTAAATCAGTTGCCTGCATTTGAAGATTATACAATGAAAGGTAGAACGTATAAATATATGAATGTAGATCCTATGTATCCTTTTGGATTTGGATTGAGTTATACTTCTTTTTTATATAGTGATATAAAAACATCATCTAGAATTATTTCTAATAAAGAGGAAATTACAGTGTCGGTCAAAGTGACTAATATAGGTAAAGTACAATCGGATGAAGTTGTTCAATTGTATGTTTCAGATTTAAAGGCTTCAGTTGATGTTCCTAATTTTCAATTGAATAATATGAAACGAATTTCATTAAATCCGGGTGAAACTACTGTAGTGGATTTTGTATTAACACCAAAAGCTTTTGAAATGGTTAAAGATGATGGCTTCAGAGTAATTGAATCTGGAGATTTTAAAATTTATTTAGGAGGATCTAGTCCAATGAAAAGAAGTTTTGAATTGGGGGCTTCAAAAATGCAAGAACTAATTATTACTGTAAAATAATTTAATTGATAATAAAAATGAATAGAATTAAACAACTCATCTTCGTTTTGGTTTTAGTACCAATGTGTTCCGGAATTGCTCAAATCAGATTACCAAAATTGATAAGTGATGGAGTGATTTTACAAAGGAATGAAAAAGTTAAATTATGGGGCTGGGCAGCTCCAAATGAATCAATAAATTTAGTTTTTAAAGCAAAAAAATATGCTACTAAAGCCGACGCAAAAGGGAATTGGGCTATTTTATTACCCGTTCAAAAAGCGGGTGGGCCCTACGAAATGGTTTTTAAAGCCAGCAATGAAATTAGAGTTAAAGATATTTTATTTGGAGATGTTTGGGTTTGTTCCGGTCAGTCCAATATGGAATTACCAATGGAACGTTTAAAGGAAAAGTATGCTGCTGTAATTAAAAATGCTGAGAATAAACGAATAAGACAGTTTTTAGTGCCAGATAAGTATGCATTCAATGCTGAACAAGTGGCTTTGGATTCAGGTAATTGGGTTGCTGCTAATCCTGAAACAGTGCTTCAATTTTCTGGTGTTGCCTATTTTTTTGCAAAAGCTGTTTTTGAAAAAGAAAATGTGCCTATTGGTTTAATAAATTCGGCATTAGGAGGTTCGCCTATAGAAGCTTGGTTGAGTGACGAAGCATTAAAAGCATTTCCAGAAGCTCATCAAGAAGTTCAAAAATTTAAGAATGCAGATTATATAAAGGAAATAGAAGCGGGAGATAAGAAAAGAAATGATGATTGGTATGATTTAGTCAATACAAGTGATTTGGGGATACAAAATCATTGGGAATTAGCTAATACGACTGATAATGATTGGGGGCAGATGTCGATTCCTGGTTATTGGGCTAATTCTTCTATAGGTAATGTGAATGGTGTAGTTTGGTTTAGAAAAGAAATAGAAGTACCCAAAGCGATGGTTGGTAAACCTGCTAAGTTATTTATGGGGCGAATTGTTGATCAGGATTTTGTTTATGTCAATGATCAATTAGTAGGTACAACCGGATACCAGTATCCACCACGACGCTATGAGGTAAGTGCAGGAGTTTTAAAAGAAGGAAAGAATACTATTGTCATTAGAGTTATTAATAGTTCAGGTAGGGGAGGATTTGTAGAAGACAAACCCTATTATCTAGCAGTAGATAATGATACTATTGATTTGAAAGGTTTATGGAAGTGTAAATTAGGATTTTCAACGAAGCCTTTACGAGGACCAACGTTTATACGCTGGAAACCGGAAGGATTGTTTAATGCAATGATAGCTCCTTTGACTAATTTAAAAATTAAAGGCGTTTTATGGTATCAGGGAGAATCAAATGCAGGAAATCCTAAGCCGTATTCTAAAACCTTAGCTGCTTTAATACAAGATTGGAGAACAAAATGGAATCAAGGTAATTTTCCTTTTTTATTTGTACAATTGCCTAATTATATGGAGCATTTTTCAGAACCAAGAGAAAGCGATTGGGCTGTATTGAGACAAGCTCAATTAGAAACATTAAAAGTTCCAAATACAGCAATGGCAGTTGCTATTGATTTAGGAGAGTGGAATGATATTCATCCGTTGAATAAGCAAGATATTGGTTATCGATTGGCTTTACTGGCTCGTAAAATAGCCTATGGTGAAAAGAATTTGATTGCCGAAAGTCCTATGCCAACTCAATCAGTTTTTGAGAATGATAAAGTGATTATTTCATTTAAAAATGTAGGTAGTGGATTGATTGCTAAAAACGAAACCGAATTAAAATCCTTTGCAATTTCCAGCGATGGGAAAAAATTTGTTTGGGCAAATGCAAAAATTATCGGAGATAAAGTAGAAGTTTGGAATGATAAAATTAGCAAGCCTACAGTTGTTAGGTATGCATGGGATAATAATCCTGTTGAAGCCAATTTGTTTTCAAAAGAAGGCTTGCCTTCAACTCCTTTTGAATTGAGAAAATAAGAAATTAACAAAAAAAACTCATTGAAAGATGCTTCTTTTAATGAGTTTTTTTTGTTAATTTCTTTTTGAAGATTCTCTTACTAAAACTTCGGTGTTTAAAAAAGTGATTTCTTTTACTTCATCTTTCTTGGAAGATTTTAATTTTATATTTTTTAAAATTATTTCAGCGGACATTTGTCCCATTTTTGCAGCAGGGTGCGTTATTGTTGATAAATTAGGGTCAATTATTTCAGAGATTGGATCATTGTTAAAACCAATTACAGCTATGTCTTCAGGAACTCTAAATCCTCTTTTTTTTGCTGATTGAATGGCACTAACAGCCATTATGTCCCCTGATGCAAAAATACCGTCTGGTGGAGGTTTTAATTCGAGAAGTTTATTGCTTGCTTTAACACCTTCTTCGTAGGTGACAGTTTTTAAGTCAACAATAAGTTTTTCATCAACTTCTAAGTTGTTTTTTTTCAAAGCATCTAAATAACCTCGCATCCTTTCGGTGTATAAGTTACCAAATTTTGATCCAGCTGTAAGATGTCCTATTCGTTTACATCCTTGATCAACAAGGTGTTGAGTTGCTTTGTAACCTGCAGCATAGTTGTCTATTATTACTCGAAAAGTATTAAAATCTTTTGGAACCCTATCGACAAATACTAATGGGATGTTGTTGCTTACAAATTGTTCAAAATGAGATGTGTCGGTAGTTTTCATTGCTAATGAGCAAATTACTCCGCTAACTCTACTCCCATATAATGACTTTGCCATGCTTACTTCTGCTTCATAGGAGTCGTTGGATTGCATGATGATAACATTGTATCCTGATTTCTGAGCTGTGATTTCAATACCACTAATTAATGATGATAAAAAAGGTTGGGTAACTGTTGGGATAAGGACTCCAATGGTTTGAGTTTTATTTCCTCGTAAACCTGCAGCTAAAGTATTAGGTACATACCCCATTTCTTCGGCTGTCTTTTTTACTTTTTTAATTGTTTTTTCGCTAATGGAAGGATGGTCTTTCAAAGCTCTCGAAATTGTAGAAGTTGCCAGTTTTAGTTTTTCTGCAATGTCGTAAATCGTTACATCTTTATTTTCTTCCATAAATATTAATCAATTATGTACAAATGTACATTTTTTTTAAAATATTGTTTTGTAGTATTTTGCATCTTTTTTTATTGAATTTTTGTATAGAATATTTATTTGTTTAAAATATTTTTTTAATTAATTCAAATATCTTCTTCTAAAGAGGTTTTTATTGTTGTAATTTACAATACAAATATAAGAAAATAAAGCAATCGATTGCTTTATTGTAATCCTTTTGTTTTTTTAGTGTTTAAAAAATGCATCATTTGTTTTTTTGTTAAAAAAAAATAAATTATGTTTGCATACCGGAACAGAACAGTATGGTTTCGTTTTGCAAAAAAAACTAAGTAATTGGCCAAACCAAAAAAAGAATAACTTTAAGAGAATTATTAAAATGTATTACATTGGATATGATATAGGGAGTTCCTCAGTAAAAGTTGCTATTGTTGAAGCAGCAACAGGAAAAAAAATTATAAGCTTACATGAGCCTGCTAACGAAATGGAAATTACAGCTTATCAAAAAGATTGGGCTGAACAAGATCCTGAAATGTGGTGGGAATATTGCTGTACAGCAACAAAAAGATGTATTAAAGAAGCTAATATTGACGCTTCTAAAATCAAAGGGGTAGGTATTTCTTATCAAATGCACGGATTAGTAGTAGTAGATAACGAAGGGAAATCATTGCGAAACTCTATCATTTGGTGTGATAGTAGAGCGGTAGAAATTGGAGATAAAGCGTTTGAGGATTTAGGAGAAGAGCAATGTGCAACCCATTTATTGAATTCTCCGGGGAATTTTACAGCTTCTAAATTGACATGGGTAAAGGAAAATGAACCTGAACTTTATAGTAAAGTTAATCGATATATGTTACCTGGTGATTTTATTGCCTTTAAATTAACAGGTGAAATCAATACCACTAAAAATGGTTTGTCTGAAGGGATGTTATGGGACTACAAAGAAAATGAAGTGGCAGATTGGTTATTAAGATATTATGGGATCGATGCTGCTTTAACTCCTCCAATTGTTGAGAATTTTACTAATCAATGTTACTTGAATGAAAAAGGGGCGAAGGAATCAGGGCTTCCTGTTGGAATTCCTGTGGTTTATCGTGCCGGTGATCAGCCTAATAATGCGTTATCGTTAAATATTTTAAAACCTGGGGAAGTAGCTGCTACAGGTGGTACTTCAGGAGTGATTTATGCGGTAACGGATAATTTAAAATCTAAAGAGACTTCAAGAATAAATAGTTTTGTACATGTAAATTACACTAGTGAAAAACCAACAGTAGGGAAATTATTGTGTATTAATGGTGCAGGAATCCAATACAGATGGTTGCGTAATCTTTGTGGAAATGATTCTTATGAAAACATGAATCTTAAAGCCGAAGAAGTTGCAGTGGGCTCCGATGGTGTGGTGGTGATTCCTTTTGGAAACGGAGCAGAGCGTATGTTTAATAATAAAAACATTGGAAGCCATTTCTTGAATGTAAATTTAAATAAACATGGACATGGTCATTTATATCGCGCCACATTGGAAGGTATTGCTTTTGCCTTTGTATATGGTATGGAAATCATGAAAGACGATAATACTAAAATTAATGTTATTCGTGCCGGTAATGATAATTTGTTCCGCTCAGAAATTTTTTCAAATACCGTGGCTACTTTAATTGGACACGAAATAGAAATTTATAATACTACAGGTGCAGTTGGAGCAGCGAGAGCAGTGGGCTTAATTGATGGTGACTACGAAAGTTTTGGAGATAATATTATCAAAAATGATCACGTAATGACTTACATGCCTTTACAAAATAAAACGCCTTATTTATTGGCATATCAAAATTGGAAAAAAGAATTAGAACTCATTATAAACAAATAAATTAAAAATTAATAAAATGGCTTTAATAGGTAACAAAGAATACTTTAAAGGTATTGGAGAGATTAAATTTGAAGGTAAGGAATCAGATAATCCTTTAGCATTTAAATATTACAACCCAGATCAAGTTGTAGCTGGTAAAAGCATGAGAGAATGGTTTAAATTTTCTATTGCTTATTGGCATACTTTCTGCGGGCAAGGTTCTGATCCATTTGGACCTGGAACACAAAATTTTGCATGGGATCAAGCAAATGACCCAATTCAGGCAGCTAAAGATAAAGCAGATGCTGCGTTCGAATTTATTACTAAAATGGGATTCGATTACTATTGTTTCCACGATGTGGATTTGGTAAGCGAAGGGAATTCTTTTTCTGAATTAGAAAGTAGATTAGCTACCATTACTGACTATGTAAAAGAAAAACAAGCAGCTTCAGGTGTTAAATTATTATGGGGAACAGCGAACTGTTTTTCAAACCCGCGTTATATGAACGGAGCAGCTACTAATCCTGATTTTAATGTGTTGGCTAGAGCTGGAGGACAAGTAAAATTAGCTTTGGATGCAACAATTGCTTTAGGAGGTGAAAATTATGTTTTCTGGGGAGGTCGTGAAGGTTATATGTCATTGTTGAATACGGATATGGGACGTGAATTAGACCACATGGGACAATTTTTAGTAAAAGCAAGAGATTATGCACGTGCGCAAGGTTTTAAAGGGAATTTCTTTATTGAGCCAAAACCAATGGAACCAATGAAACACCAATATGATTTTGACTGTGCTACAGCTATTGGATTCTTACACAAATATGGTTTAGAGAAGGATTTCAAAATGAACATCGAGGTTAACCATGCTACATTGGCACAACATACTTTCCAACACGAAATTGAAGTAGCTGCCAATGCAGGAATGCTTGGAAGTTTAGATGCTAACCGTGGGGATTACCAAAACGGATGGGATACAGACCAATTCCCAAACAATATTCAGGAAATCACTGAAGCAATGTTAGTTTTCATGAAAGCTGGAGGATTACAAGGTGGAGGAGTGAATTTTGATGCTAAAATTAGAAGAAACTCTACGGATATGGAAGATGTATTCTTAGCGCACATTGGTGGAGCAGATACTTTTGCCAGAGCCTTAATTACCGCTGACAAAATCATTACTTCTTCTCCTTATGATAAATTAAGAACACAAAGATATAGTTCATTTGATTCTGGAAAAGGAAAAGAATTTGAACAAGGAAAATTAGGGTTAGAGGATTTATACAAAATCGCTCAGGAAAATGGAGAATTGCAATTGCAAAGTGGTAAACAAGAGCTTTTTGAGAATATAATCAATCAGTATATATAAGCTTTTTTAATTGTAAAAAAGTAATAGTTTTAGATGTGAAGATGTTATCAATATGATTAAAAATATTGATAACATTTTCATTTAAACCCAAAAATAAATTTAAGTATATGAAGTTTTTTATAGATACAGCTAATTTAGGAGATATTAAAGAAGCCCAATCATTAGGAGTTTTGGATGGAGTTACGACTAATCCGTCATTAATGGCTAAAGAAGGAATTACAGGTAAGGATAATATTTTAAAACATTATTTGGATATATGTAATATCGTAGATGGAGATGTTTCGGCAGAAGTAAATGCAACTGATTTTGAAGGAATGGTAAAAGAGGGAGAAGAGTTGGCAGCGTTACATCCGCAAATTGTAGTGAAATTACCTATGATTGAAGCAGGAGTAAAAGCCTGCAAATATTTTTCTCAAAAAGGAATCAAAACAAATGTAACTTTAGTTTTTTCAGTTGGGCAGGCATTGTTAGCTGCTAAAGCCGGAGCAACTTATGTTTCTCCTTTTTTAGGGAGATTAGATGATATTTCTACCGATGGAATGGGATTAATTTCGGAAATTAGAGAGGTTTATGATAATTATGGTTTTGAAACTCAAATTTTATCAGCCTCAGTTCGTCATACCATGCATGTGGTGAATTGTGCAAAGATAGGTTCAGATGTTATGACAGGACCTCTGTCTTCAATAAAAGGATTATTGAAACATCCATTAACGGATATTGGATTGGCTCAGTTTATAGCAGATTATAAAAAAGGAAATTAATTATGGAATTAACTAAAACAAACGAAATTGTATCTCCATCAAGAATTGATGAGTTACAAGATATTGTATCTCAAACCAGAAGAGATATTGTAAGAATGGTTCATAAAGTGAATTCTGGGCATCCGGGAGGTTCTTTGGGGTGTACAGAGTTTTTGGTGGCTTTGTACAATGAAATTATGGAATTGAAAGAAGGTTTTGATATGGACGGATTGAATGAAGATGTGTTCTTCTTGTCTAATGGTCATATCTCACCTGTTTTTTATAGTGTTTTAGCTCGTAAAGGGTATTTTCCTGTTGAAGAATTGAATTCTTTCAGGTTGTTGAATTCCCGATTACAAGGACATCCAACAACTCATGAAGGATTAGAAGGTGTACGAATTGCTTCAGGTTCATTAGGTCAGGGAATGTCTGTAGCTATTGGGACTGCTTTGACTAAAAAATTGAATAACGATACTAATTTGGTGTATAGTTTACATGGTGATGGAGAATTGCAAGAAGGTCAAAACTGGGAAGCTATCATGTTTGCATCTGCTAAAAAAATAGATAACTATATTGCAACTGTAGATTTTAATGGACAACAAATTGACGGTCCTACAGATAAGGTGTTGAATATGGGGAGTCTTAAAGCTAAATTTGAAGCCTTTGATTGGGAAGTGGTTGAAATCAAAGAAGGGAATAATTTAGAGGCTATTTTGAAAGGAATGAATGAAGCTAAATCTAAAACAGGAAAAGGGAAACCGGTTTGTGTATTGTTACATACAGTAATGGGGCATGGGGTTGATTTTATGATGTACACACATGCTTGGCACGGAAAAGCGCCTAATGACGAACAATTAGCAAATGCTTTGGCTCAAAATCCAGCAACCTTAGGAGATTATTAATAACAAAAAAAGTCATGAAGAAATATACATATACAGAGAAAAAGGATACAAGAAGTGGTTTTGGTGCTGGACTTGCAGAACTTGGAAGAACTAATCCTAATGTGGTTGCCTTGTGTGCTGATTTGATTGGGTCTCTTAAAATGGAGAAGTTTATTGAGGAAAATCCGGAGCGTTTTGTACAAGTAGGAATCGCTGAAGCGAATATGATGGGAATTGCAGCAGGGATGACTATTGGAGGGAAAATTCCATTTACAGGTACTTTTGCTAATTTTTCAACAGGTAGAGTTTATGATCAAATAAGACAGTCTATTGCATATTCGGATAAGAATGTAAAAATATGTGCTTCACATGCTGGTTTAACTTTAGGGGAAGATGGAGCAACACATCAAATTCTGGAAGATATTGGATTGATGAAAATGTTGCCGGGGATGACTGTAATTAATACTTGTGACTACAATCAGACAAAAGCAGCTACCATTGCTATTGCTGAACATCATGGGCCGGTTTATTTGCGTTTTGGAAGACCTGTAATTCCTGTATTCACTCCTGAAGATCAAAAATTCGAAATAGGTAAAGCGGTGATGATTAATGAAGGTACTGATGTTACTATTGTGGCTACCGGTCATTTAGTTTGGGAAGCTATTTTAGCTGGTGAAGAATTAGAAAAAATGGGTATTAATGCTGAAATCATTAATATACATACTATAAAACCTTTGGATGAAGAAGCGATTCTGAAATCAGTAGCTAAAACCGGATGTATTGTATCTTGTGAAGAACATAACTATTTAGGAGGTTTAGGAGAAAGTGTTGCGGGACTATTATCTTTAAATAACCCAACTCCTCAGGAATATGTGGCTACTAAAGACACTTTTGGAGAAAGTGGTACTCCTGATCAATTAATGGAAAAATATGGCTTAAATAGTGAAGCAATTGTAAAAGCAGTTCAAAAGGTAATGAAAAGAAAATAGTTTAGTTTTATAAATATAGGTTTTTGTTTATTTTCTCCGCATTTGCCTTAATAAAAAGTGCAGATGCGGAGATTTTATTTAATGGTTATAACATTATATCCACGATACATGATTAAGTGAGTTTATTCATTATTCGGTAAATATTTATTTTTTCCCTGACTGGACACTTGGAGTAGCCTATTGAAAAAAGGGTTCAACTTTAATAAAAAAGTCAAACCCCGTTATTTTTTAAAATTGACACTTTTTAGGATAGTGTCTAAATTAATTTTAATCGATTTCAAAAGTAATAGCTGTTTTAAAAGGCATTTTCTTAGGGCAAGTTATTACTAATCCATCAACTGTGTCTTTCCATTTTAGTTTTCCTTTATAACCCAATAACTTAACGCTTTTCACTTTTTTATTGTAATGATTAGCAGCGGCTGCCAGAGACTTAATTTGTATTTGAGTATTTGGTTCGGGAACATTCATACAAAAAGCATATAGTTTATTGTTTTTACCAATTGTAAATCGAATATCTTGTGAATTGAACTTAAATTCGGCTTGACTACGTCCTAATTTTCCACCCGGAAGCATTTTTAACTTCCCATTGATCATTTCTCCTTCAGCCGGAATTACCCAGGCATGACTTCCGTAAACAGCTTGACCATTAATTCGCATCCAGTTTCCGACTTCTTTCAACATCTTTTGACTCTCTTCATTTATTGAACCGTCAGGTAAAAGCGAAATACATATCGCTGCATTTCCATCACGTGCGATAGCTTCAATTATATAACGAATCATCATTCCTGAATCATAAGTAAAATCTGGCGCATAAAACCAATCTCCTACTGGTGCCTCGGCAATCCAAGGCTGATCTTTTTTGATAGGAGCTGGTATTCCAAATTCTTCGGTATTTACCGTTCCATTAGTTATGTCTCTAAATTTAACAATACTAAAAGTATTAACCTTTCCTCGACGTTCCAAACTGCGGTTGTAAAAATCGGCTATGACCGTTTGCATTGCATCTGCTTTAAATCCAGTACCTGTTCCATTTCCGGTAAAAGGTCCTTGTACTGTTCCATCAGTGTAAATAAAATCGGGGTCGTAATTTTTCACAACATCCATCATTCTTAAAGCCCAATTAGTTGCAAACCATTTTGCATACCCTAAATGATTTGTAAAAATGCCCGCTGGTGGTGGTGACCATTTTGAATATGCAGCATCATTCACACCTTTGTATTCTCTTAAATCTATACCATAAAGCATTTTAGGATCATAACCTTCCCACCATTTTCCTTTACCATCAGTTAATGTTAAATTCCCATCATATGGAATCCCTTTTTTAGGCCCTTGTTTATCACTTCCAAAAGCAGTTTGCCACCACCACCAAGTATATTCGTGATGAAAAGTAACGCCAAAACGCATTCCATTTGCTTTACAAGCTTTTGCCCACTCTCCAATTAAATCTCTTTTAGGACCAATATTAACAGAATTCCATGGTTGGTATTTTGAATTCCATAGGTCGTAATTATCATGATGTACTCCTTGAATCATCAAAAAACGTGCACCAGCATCCTGATAAATTTTAGTTAGTTTCTCTGGATCAAGCTTAGTAGGATTCCAATCTCGCAAAACTTCTTTATAACCTACTTCTGATGGATGACCATATCTTTTAATGTGATTTTCATAGGCAATTTCGTTTGAATTATAAAGTTTTCTTGCATACCAATCGCCACTTTCTCCTGCAGCTTGAGGACCAAAATGAACCCAAATTCCAAATTTGGCATCACGAAGCCATTCGGGTTCTCCAGGATAATTCTTTTCTATGGATTCCCAAGTAGGTTCAAAAGGTCCTTTT